>CAYRAW010000247.1:0-4771 GCA_964422225.1 uncultured Roseburia sp. | reverse complement strand
GAAATTGCCTAATTTCTCTAACTCGTTTGCATCTTTCTTCCAGCCATCACCGATCGTTCTGGTAATGCATGCTGACAGTTCTCTGTTACAGGACATCAGCCACCTTCTGAAGGTAATACCATTTGTCTTGTTGTTAAACTTTTCCGGATATATCTTATAAAAATGATTTAATTCTGTTTCCTTAAGAATTTCTGTATGGATTGCGGCAACACCATTTACAGAGAATCCATAATGGATATCAATATGTGCCATATGCACTCTCATATCCTTGTCAATGATCTGTACTTTAGGATCATCATATTTAATGGAAGTTCTCTTATCCAGCTCCCAGATAATAGGCATTAACTGAGGAACAACTTTCTGTAAATACTTAACAGGCCATTTCTCCAGTGCTTCTGCAAGAATGGTATGGTTTGTATATGCACAGGTTCTGCTGACAACATCGATTGCTTCTTCCATCTCAAATCCTTCCTCTTCTGTCAGGATTCTGATCAATTCAGGAATGACCATAGTAGGATGTGTATCGTTGATCTGAATGACAGCATGGTCATAAAGTTTATGCAGATCATAACCATTGTCTTTCATTTCCTTTAAGATAAGCTGTGCACCATTACATACCATAAAATACTGCTGGTAAATACGTAACTGCTGACCTGCTTCGTCAGAATCATCAGGATACAGGAACAATGTAAGATTCTTATCAATATCCTTCTTATCAAAGTCAATGCCTTCCTTGACTATGCTTTCATCTACTGTTTCAATATCAAACAAATGCAGTTTATTGATTCCCTGATCATAACCAATCACATCAATATCATACAGTCTGGACATTACTTTCTTCTTGCCAAAATAAACAGGGAAAGTAACATCTGTCTTGGTAAGCCATGACTGACTCTCGATCCAGTCATTCTTCTCTGCGGTCTGCATCCTGTCCTTAAATACCTGTTTGAAAAGTCCAAAATGGTAATTCAGTCCAATACCATCTCCCTGGAGTCCCAGTGTTGCAATAGAATCAAGGAAACATGCTGCCAGTCTTCCCAGTCCGCCATTGCCTAATGAAGGTTCCGGTTCAATTTCTTCGATTCGGCTAAGTTCCTTACCTTCTTCTTTCAGAGCCTTTTCCAGTTCCTCATAAATTCCCAGGTTGATCAGGTTATTGGAAAGGAGCTTACCGATCAGGAATTCTGCTGAAATATAATATACTTTCTTATCGCCCTTGATTCTGCCCTTATTCTCCATCATTTCCTTGGTCATCTGCAGAATAGCAAAATAAAGGTCATGATCTGCCAGCTCCTTTATGCTCTTGCCATACATTTTCTGTGCTACTGCTTCTAAATTTGCTTTTACGTTCATAGGAATCCTCCATTCTTATATTGCTTACCTCCAGGCCATGCCTTTTTGGTAACGTTTCCATTGTTTTATATCGCTTATGCATGAAAACACTTGGTGTGTCCTCATGCGTTCTGCCTTTTCATTCTATGAAATAACATCTTTGTATTCCATTCGGATCAGCTTGTGTGGCATAATGATCTCCTGCCCGCTGCCCCCTGCAAGAAGTCTTGACATCTCATCTACGGCGCCGGCAGCAATTTGTCTGAAATCCTGTTTCACTGTATGCATCTGTTTTCCCGCATACCCCATCAGGCTGATCCCATCAAATCCGCAGACCGGCCGGAATATATCCATGTCTGTCAACGCTTTCATGGCACCGATCGCCATCAGATCCGAGGCACATATGATCGCATCTTTTTTCTTTCCATAACGGAATGTGATCTGCCTTGCCTGTAGTTCACTGAAATTCCCGATTCTCGTATAAAAGGTAATATTTAATTCATCAGCAAGTTGTTTCATGCCCTGTAATCTTTCCTCTGATACATATCCATTTTTCTTGCCTGCAATATATAATATGCGATGACAGTTGTTCTCGAGAATTGTTTGTCTGGCAACTTCATATTGTGCTTTCGTATGATCGATATGAATACAGGATGTGTTCTCTGCAACACTTGGCGCATCGATCAGTACTATTTTAAATTTACCGCTTCTTATCAGTTTATGCAGCGTTGCATCCTGTTTGGATAATCCGCATATGATCAGTCCCTCAATACTTTGTGAAAGGAAATAACGCGTCATCTCCTCTACATCCATTTCCTGGATCATTGTAAAAAAAACAGTGATCACATCCATGCCAAGCTCTTTTGCACGATTGATCGCCCCTACAATGTACTGCATAGGAATCTCATCAACTGTCTGGACGTGACGGTTGGCATCCAGTAAAAGCGCCACACGTCCGGTTTTCTTAGAGGAAAGTGCCGATGCTATCGAATTGGGCACAAATCCCAATTCATTGATTGCAGCATTTACCTTCTCCCTGGTTTCTTCACTGACATTCGGATAATGGTTCAATACTTTGGAAACTGTGGAAATTGCTACTCCTGCATGTTTTGCGACATCTCTTATCGATACCATGCTGTTCCCACTTTCTGTCTGTATTAGAAAACGTTTTCCAGAAAACGTTTTCCTTATAATACAATAAAAGTAACGGATTGTCCACCGTTATTTTTAATTTTTGACATATTTTTGGCATATTTCATAATTCAGCCTCTGCTATTTTGGATACTATTACCGACTCATTACTTTATTCACGGAAGCAATGAGTCTATCCTCTTCAAAAGGCTTCACAATAAAATCTTTGGCTCCATACTGGATTGCCTGTGCTACCATTGCCTGCTGTCCCATTGCAGAACAGATCACAACTTTTGCATTCGGTTCCAGTTCTTTAATTCTCTTTAAGGCTTCTACTCCGTTCATTTCCGGCATTGTAATATCAAGCAAAACCACATCCGGCTTTAACTCAACAAACTTTTTAACAGCTTCAATTCCATTACCGGCTTCTCCAATTGTTTCATGTCCACCCTTTTCAAGCATCTGCCTTATTGTCATCCGCATAAATGCGGCGTCATCTACGATCAATACCTTAGCCATAGTGCAAATACCACCTTTCAGCTTATAATTTATACTGTTACGATAACCCTTTATAAATTATTATAACCTACTTTTACATTTTGCGCCACAAGTTCTTTGATTATTTTTATTTTTTTTCGTATTTAACAGTTAATTTATTTGATCCGTTTCGCCACAACAACAAATCTTCCGTTTTTAGTATGATATGCACACGTAGACAGTGTCAGAAATTCATCTCCATACTGTGCCTCCACTCCAGTATCATACAGACTCATTTGTTTGATATTATTATAGAAGTTATTAAACTCTTCCTCATTAGAAGCTCCAAAGTACTGATAGAATTTGAATACATGTTCATTAGATGAATAGACTTTTGAATAAAAAACTGCAATTAACTGGTATTCCCTGTTTTCTTCCCGTGTATATAAATTCAGCAGATTATGAGCTGTCCCATATTCACTGTCCTTATATTCTTCAAGCGTTCCGAACATTGCACCGGATCGCATATTATGTCCATGTATGATCAGATTCGCACCTTTTCTATTGATATCAGAATCCGTATCCATCAACAGGCATCCGTTTTTGTCCTTTTCCCCAAAGAAATCACGATGAAGATAATACTCCTCATCCTCCGGTGTCTGCATGACAGGATAATCAATCTGTGTACCGGATATATTCAGCCAGCCGATCATATCTTCATTCGTTTCAAATAATTTGTCATACGAGGTTGTAACGGTGCTCTTGGTATTTTGCTCTGTAGAGCCTACTTTCCGGGCGATCCCGACTTCCCTCATAGACCTGACCTGATCCATGGTATCTTTTGACCTTTTTTCCTCCATTGCATTTTTATAGGATATAATACCAAATACAGCGAGACATACCACTCCAATTATGAGCAGGATCGTGTCCCACCTGATACGTTTTTTGTTTTCCATTTGATCATAATGCCTTTCTGCAGTTTATAAAGCCTGCCGCTCCAGGCTCTTAATATTTATCGACTTGAGCGATCATAACGGATCTTGGACAAAGTGTCAGCACATTCTCAGATTTCCTATGCGTCAACCTGTCATAATCCGTATCGCAAGTATGTTCAAATTCTGTGTTCATGATCACACGCCACTTTCTTCCCAGAGGAAGCTTAGGCAGTTCTATATCCCGGTATTCCCAGAAAGTATTGATTCCTATGAAGATAATGTCATCTTCTGTATTGGATGCATTTCTTCCTGCGAACATAATGCCTATTGTATGTGTATCTGCATTACATTCACCATTCCATGCTCTTTCATTATGAATGCTGACTTCCGGGAAACCGCATCCGCTTGAACCGGAACGGCCTCTGAGAATAGGATGTTCCTTTCGCAGTTGGATCATAAATTTGGAAAATTCAAACATCTCTGAGTACTGTTCTTTTCTGTTCCAGTCAATCCAGGATATTTCATTATCCTGACAATACGCATTGTTATTTCCAAACTGCGTATTACAGAATTCATCACCCGCTAAGAACATAGCAGATCCTCTGCTGCACATCAAAACGGCAAACGCATTTTTTCTCATACGGTTACGTAAAGCCAGAACCTCCGGATTCATGCTCTCGCCTTCTTCCCCGCAATTCCAACTGTTATTGTTATTATCGCCATCTGTATTGTTCCAACCATTTTTTTCGTTATGTTTACTATTATAGGCATACATATCATACAGAGTAAATCCATCGTGGCAATTCAGGAAATTAACTGTTGCATTCTCTCCTCTGTTCTCCGGGCTGTACAGATCAGCAGAACCCAATATTCTGTCAATTGCTGCTCTTGCCATT
>CAYRAW010000246.1:0-4778 GCA_964422225.1 uncultured Roseburia sp. | reverse complement strand
TTGAATGCTTCGAAGATGAGAAACATTCCTTGCGCATTGGTGAGATGCTCGACAATCAGCGAGAAATATATGAAGCGCTTGGTGTAGAGGCGTCAACCTCGTCATGTTAACTCGAGAATCCAGGTTTTAAACTATGATACAATAACTATCAGAAATACATACATCAGGAGTCCTTTATGATCAACAAATTAAAACCCATCCTAACTATTTTGGTTATCCTTATATTGACCTGCTATATATCCACCTACTGGTTTCAATTCACATTAGTACAAGGGGAATCTATGTCTCCCACTCTTACTCCCAATCATGTTGTTATCATTGACAAACATAACAAGACATTTGATGATGGTGATATTATCGTTTTCTACTCCGCAAACGTCCACTCTGTCTGCATCAAACGAATCATCGCCTGTCCCAATGAGTCTGTTCAAATAAAAAATGGACTGATCTATGTAAATAACATAGAAAGTCCATTTCAACGACCTGATACCTATATCAGCTACTCCGGAACTGCCTCAGACAAAATACAGATGAGTAATGGGCAGTACTTTGTCATAGGGGATAATTACGAACACAGCACGGACAGCCGATATTCCGAAATAGGTATCATATCCTATGATAATATTATTGGAAAAGTAGTTTTTCCATTTATTTCACAATAATGTCATCAGATTCTACTTCTTTATTCTTGTTTTCGTCTACGCCAAGTTTTTCATTGATCTTCTTCTTTGCTCTTCTGAAGTAAATTCCTACTGCCGCACCAACTGCAATGACAATACCTGCGATTGCCTGGATTGCATAGGTTGCTACAGACGGATCAATATAGGCTTTGGCATTTGCGCCAAATAAAAGCATACCACATACAGCTACATAAGCCATTCCGAAAATCTTCCATACGTTCTTCATAATTTTTTCTCTCCTAACTTACTTATTGTTTTTTTCATCTATTTTCTTTTGAATTGCAGAAATCATATAATTGGCTCCAACTTCCGCACTTGTTCCCAGATTATATACATACTCCTGAACAAAATTTCCAATCTTGTCATAATACTGTTCTTTTTGGGATAATAAATCCTGTACTTTTGCCTGCAATGTATTAAGATCTTCCAGATTGACTGAACAGCCAATTTCCTCACGGAGCAAAATATTCAACGGAACTGTATCGATCTTCTGATATTCCGGATTCATAACCTTCATTGGTGTATTGATAAACAATACCGGCTTCTGCGTGGTATATGCATATTCATAGGCAATACCGGACCAGTCTGTGATCATCAGATCTGCTTCAAAAACCGTACTATTAGATGAAAAATCGGTCTGTATCTCAATATCCGGATTCTGTGCATATTTTGTCTTTAACTGCTCCATAAACTCTGCTCTATGACGAACATGCTGCGGATGTGGTCTGACAGTGATCATATACCCCTGTCCTTTTAATTCATCCAGAATCTGTTCCAGACAACTATCTACTATATTACCTTCCTGCCAGGATGGTGCGATCAGAATCTTCTTTCTGTCCGTACTCTCCGCCTTAGGAAGGTTCTGATAATCTGCTCTCATAGAGTCTAATAATGAGTAACCCCAGTTAATGAGGTTTTTCTTGGGCAATCCATAAGCAGCCTCTGTTTTTTCAATCTCTTCTCTTTGATGCTTGCCCACACAGAAAACTGTATCATAGTGATCCATAGACCCGGTTCGCATAGTCAGATTTAAACTATCCATTCCATGGGGTACGTAAATATATTCGATATCCTTTCGCAAATAACTGCGTTTGATGTGGAAATTCTCGATCGGGCATTGTCATGACCACGACATCTGCCTCCAGCTTCATCATCAAAGTAATCAGACGTTTCTCACCAATATAATAAGGTCTTAATTTGTCATTAGTCTTTGCTATTTCAAAAACCTGATCATCAGGGTCACTTGTAATATAGTGTATGGTCAAATTCGTCTTTGCAAGTAAATATTCGATCATTCCCTGATAGTATTTATAGAAACCGCTCCCCTCGGAGTAAAATACCAGATGCTTATTTACGACAGAGAAAAATTTCTTGTAGTCCTGTCTTTCACGTTTTGATTCCGGATCATTGAATTTTCTCTTTTTCGCTCCGATCCGTCCGAGCTTGTCCAGTTCCTTTTTGCTCTTTTCCAAAGCTTCATAATCTACATAATTCTTCGGATTAATCGCCCAGTTGAGTAAATATAATTGCACTATCGCAAATAAATTACTAGCCACCCAATACAGTGCAACACCAATACTTACAAACCAGCCAAGATATAATGATAATCCAACTGAAAAAGCCATCATTCCATATTTATTCCATTTTGACTGTTCTGCCTGTAAAACATTGCTGGCATTTTGGGCTACACACATGATCCATGCAGATAATCCCGCTATAATCGGGGACCAAATAAGGGATATGCCATCCTGACTAGGCACAAGACTCAGATCAATACCCAGAAACATCATGGAAACACCATCTGTTGTCATACCACGTTTGATGACTTCAATTACTCCCATTAATAATAAAAGCTGGATCACTAACGGGATCATAGATGCCATCGGATGATATTTTTCACGCTTGTAGATCTTGGCCTGTTCTTCTGCAATCGTATCTTTATCTCCAAAATGCTTTGCCATCAAAAAGTTGATCTCAGGCTGCATTTTTACCATTTTAATAGAATTCTTCTGCTCCCAGATAGAAACAGGTAACAAAATAATCTTACTGATCAATGTAAATAAAATAATCGCGATACCATAATTATGGCATATGGCATAGCAGCCATTCATAATCCATTCTAATGCCTGATATAAAACTTCCATGTCCTACCTCTATTTAAGTAAAAGTGCTTTTAATGCGAAAATCAGCATCTGATTATCCTCTTCATCCCGCACAGCAATTCTCACATACTGCTTTCCCTCAAAGCCTTTCTTGGTAGATAAATCCTTAATTAAAATATTATCTTCCAAGAGGATCGTTGTAAGCTCGGTTGATGTGTAATCTTTTGTAATCTCACAAAGTACATAATTAGCCTGAGATGGAATAACACGTAAAAAAGAAATCTCTGCCAAATCCTCAATAAATTTCTTTCTCGTCTGATAAAACCTGGTAAGACCTGCAGCATAAGCAGATTTGTATTTCTCATAAATCTGCATGTAAAATTCTGCAAAAGAATTAATATTCCAAATCGCTACATCTTTCTTCATTGTTGCAATGGCTTCTGCATCTCCTGAAGCCAGAATACCAAGGCGGAGTCCGGGAACACCATAAGACTTGGAAATACTCTTTACCACATACAAATGAGGATTACTGTTCAATAAAGACTGCTCCAATAACGTTGCATTTTCTTCCATATCTACAAAATCTACAAAAGATTCATCAATTACAAGCTTAATACTCCGTTGTTTTGCCCATGCGATCAGACGAATTACATCTGCCTTGGGAATATAATTACCGGATGGATTGTCAGGATTTACGATGAGTAAATTTTTGATATCTGTCTTATCATAAAATTCCATTAATTCATCAGCAGTATATGTATAATCAGGATTTTGGCACACAAACGGCACCAGATCCTCTGCCTTTCTTCTATTTGCATATTCTTCAAAAGACGGATGAAGTACACCGATTGTGCCGGTAAGTTTTTCCATCAGACTCTTAATTAATTCTGCTGCACCATTACCAACAATGATCTGTGGTTCTTTTAAGCCGAAGTTCTTAGCAGCAATTAAAGAATTGATATGCATACCAGAAGGATACTGTGTAAGCAATGTCTGGAAGTTAGCCTGCATTTCATCGATCAGCTTTTTATTAGGGAAATACGGATTTACCAGATAGCAGAAATCCAACATCTTCGGATAACGCCAATAACCACCATATCTTTTTTGAAATTTATGTAATTTCTCTGTTCCCTCTGAAAAAATTGATTCTGCTATATCCAGATCCTGCACATCATCTATCTCATACCACTTCTCACCCTCAAGACGAACTGCCTTAATATGGGGATCATCCAGGAAAGTAATGACCTTCAACACCTGCTCATAGTATTCATTCGTTCCCATTGCCTTACAGTAAATCTCCAGAAAAGGCACGTAATAAAGTTCCGAAAATTCTTTACTGAATTTATAGATATTTACAGTCTTATAATATTCATCAATTCTTTTAAAATCAAACTCTCTTTTAGATACAAATGCCTGAATGTTATCATCCTCATCAAGCGTTACGACAGTACCGTCCATCCAGCTTTCAAATTTATCGACCAGAACCAGACTGGGGTAGGGATGATTTATCAGTTTCTGCAGAACTGCTTCCTCAAATACCAGATCTGACTCAAGAAGAATGGTATCTTCCTGAAGAAGATAATCCTTTGCAAGATATAATGAATATATATTATTTGTTTTGTTGTAGATTTCATTATTTACATAAACAACAGGAGTCTTCAGACCTAATGCATCAATATAATCCATCAATTTCTGGCCTTCGTAACCGACTACCACTACCACTCTGGATAAACCAAGCTTGTCCAAATGTCCCATCATACGATCGATCATGGCAACGCCATTTACTTTGACCATACATTTTGTTGCCTCACTTGTGAGATCCTTTAATCTCTTTCCCATTCCTGCTGCTAAAATAATTGCCTGCATAAGTACCCCCTGTTAAATTGCTCTCTTGCGTCAATGAACCGTATGAATTATATCACTTATATTCCGGAATAACAAGTTTATCAGTGATTCGTTTATTGAACTATGCTCCAACTATCTACATCCATAGCGT
>CAYRAW010000245.1:3504-4798 GCA_964422225.1 uncultured Roseburia sp. | reverse complement strand
TCCATTAAAGCTCTATCCATTATTCTTTAATGCATCCTTATTGGTTTTCCATAATTCATAGGAACTATGTGCACCCGCACCTGTTCCATTGTTAGGAACGTAGATATATGTTCCTGCTATGGGGTCCAACAGAATGTTGACGAAATCATTAGCAGCACTGACTGATACTATTTTGTCTTTTGCTTTGGCTATATCATAATGATATTTATCCTGGAATCCTTCTCCGAATCCCTGTCCGTCAAATGATACGCAGTTCTTTACCTTGTCTCTGCATGTGACTGCCGTATACATTGCCAGATTGCCGCCTTTGGAATGACCGGTTACCGTAATATCTGTATACCCCAATCCATCAATAAATCCTTTGGCTATTTTCTGTGCTTCGGTATCTGTTTCATACATGCCCTCGAAATTATCCTTCCAGGCATCATAGATACCACCAGTTCCTCTAAATGCCACTATATGACCTACTTCTTTACCAGAAGCATCATATTGTACAAAACAGGTTGCTCTGACGACTCCATCAATTGAAGAATCGATTCCCAATGACATCAATTGTGGGTCCTTACTTATTGCATCCAGAATCTCCTTCATCTGATTTATATTACTTTCAAAACCACCGGAAAGATTTTTTTCGGTTAGTTTAATTTTACCTTTTTTATATGCATTAATGAATTGACCTACTGTATAATATTTAGAATTTGTTATATCCTGCACATACATTAAATTGTCTAATAACAGTAACTGTTCCTGTGTTAATTGCTGTGCCATTTCACTCCCTCTTTCATATAATCAACTTTACTTATGGTTCAAATCCTATACTTGCTGCCCCGCCATAATTACATGTATATATACTATTTTCCCCATTCTGATACAACATTTCTCTTTCGTTTTCTCTGGTTAACTTATCAAAAATAGATTCATTTTTAACAAATACAATTCTCATCCATGCATCTCCTATCCCTGCCTCGGGTATAATCTGCTCCATTTGGTTAATTGTATCCTGATTTCTAATACCTTCCTCCTCATGATCAATTATATAAATAATCATGCCAAACGCATTTTCTCCATCCTCTGTCTGTAAATATTCATCTAATTGGTCAGCCTCTGTATATTCTTCTCCCGCAAATGAATACTCGCTTAAATATACCTTTGCCTCGTTCACAACCTGTAATAATGCTTCTGTTGCTCTGCTCTCTACTTCATCCCTTACCAGTCTGGAATAATACTCATCTGCATATTCTCCGTCCTTTGCCAGATCTCCATAATATCTATGTACCTCTATTTTATCCTGTTC
>CAYRAW010000245.1:0-3404 GCA_964422225.1 uncultured Roseburia sp. | reverse complement strand
AATTCTACTCCATATTTTTTCTTCATGTGTGCCAGCATTTCTTCATTGTTCTTCTCATGTCTGTTGGCACACCCGCTCAGCCCCAACATAATGAATATGAGCATTCCCACTGCTGATAATTTCTTCTTCAATATTTCGACCTCCATCTACTTATCCGGTAAACGTACTGCTCTTTATTTATGGTGCTAAGTCTTCCTGAATAATCACATGTAGATATACTGTCATTGCCTTTTCTAAAAATCATCTTTTCGTAAGTATTCCTTGATATATCACGATATGTTTCAGCATCTTTTACAAAAAATATTCTTATCCAGGGTGCTCCAATTTCTGCAACTTCTAACTGCTTTTCAGCATTATATACCACTTCACTGTTTTCAATACCATCCTTCTCATGGTCTACAACAAATATAAGTACACAAAGTTCTTTATTACAGTCTGAGTATTTCAGAAAATCATCAAGTTGCTCTGCTTGTGTATATTTTTCCTCTGCATATACTGGTTCACTCAAAAAAACTTTTACTTCATTTGTTATTTTCAGCATAGCTTCTGCTGCTCTGCTCTCTACTTCATCCCTTACCAGTCTGGAATAATATTCATCTGTGTATTTATGCTCTTCTGCCAGATCTCCATAATATCTATGTACTTCTATTCGATCCTGCTCAGGGTCATCTCCCACTGCATTGCAAAACCAAACATCATAGCTGCAATCCACATTTCTGGGAATGTAATTCTGTATCTCAAATTCTACTCCATATTTTTTCTTCATGTGTGCCAGCATTTCTTCATTGTTCTTCTCATGTCTGTTGGCACACCCGCTTAAACATACCAGTATACACCCCAGAACTGCCAGTACACTCCATTTTTTTCTCATGCATCCTCCCCTAACTCTTTATAGCAGATTCCTATACTGTTAAGTGCCAGCATACTTTCCAACACATCCTGTGTTACAATGAGATGGTGTGTGATTCCTTCTGATACATAAAAGATTCTCTGTCTTTTATCAGCCCTGGGAGATATCACAATCTGATCCAGCAATCCATTATGATCGTAAGTCGTTCGTTCATCCAGTACATCCTTTTGCATGGGCAGAACAAGCCGGTATACATTCTGACATTTCTGTTGTCTGTCCATCAATACTACTATTTTGTATATTACGCTATTATCATAATATTTCAAGACCTGATACATTTTCTCTGATACCATAAGTACCGGAGACTGTATCATATCCGGATATTGACTCTCCTGTGTTCCCTTGACATATAATATGGTGCATTTATTAAACTGCTCTGCCATATCCCGGTCCAACACTATGTCAGGACAACCATGAAAGCCTTCTATTTCTATTAAATTTCTCAATTTTCTATCTTGCTTTAACTCATAATATTTCATGATATTTTATCCCCATATGCTTCCTTCAGGACATATACATTTTCCTTTTGCTGCTCTGTAAGATGAAGCAGTTCCATATCTCTCTCATTGATGTATACTTCTTCCATTCTGGCATCTGTCAGATCTATTCCTTCCAGACTTTCTGCTCTTAGATCTACCATGGATAATGTCGTATTACGAAAATTGCATTCACTCAAATTACTTTTACCAAAATCAACTGCTACCAGTCTCGCCCCCTGAAAATTTCCTCTACGTAAATTTATTCCTTCAAAAGATGAATTCATGATCACTGTATTGGCAAATCCTAACTGATATCCTTTTATTCTGCTGAAGTTACAGCCATAAAATGTACTTCCATTGTAGGAACACCAATCCATAACACTTTCCTGAAACATGCTTTCACCGAATTGGCAATGTTCAAATTCGACATCCTGCATACTGCTTTTTTTCACATTCAAATATGCAAATTTTTCTTCTTTTAAACGCATATCCTTTAAATTGCTATGTACGAAACTGACGAACTGATGTCCTGCTTTCTTATCATGCTCACATACCTTGATCAGATCTTTGGCTTCCTTCCCATACTCATCCTGCAAATACAGAACATCAACTCTTCCCCTGTACTCTCCCCACATTACACGATATGGTTTTCTGTATGTTCTGCCATTACTTAACAGCCACTCATCAAACAGATAAAAGCCCTCTCTCATCTGCATTGCTGAATGATTAAAGCAGGATACGAAGAATTCATTCACCATATTATTGATATCATACAGTGATACTGCTCCCATATATACAGAAATTCCCTGTTCTAATTCCTGCTTCAGCTTTTGAAATGGCATGAATAAATATGCAATATCCACATATGCTGTTGTTCTTTCCTCATCCAAATACCAGTTTTTATTATATCCGCATACCTCTATACGATACTTGTCCTGATACAGATCCGTTCTCATGAGCTGAAATTGCAGAACACGTATCGGATAATGTTTTCTTAATTGCAGAACCGCTTCCAGTAACTTTTGCGTTAACTGCTCTTTATGTTTTTGCAGTATCAATTCGTATTGCCGCTGCGTATTATCTTTTTTTAATTCAAATGTTCCTTTCAGTTTCTCCAGTGCAAGTACTCTGTCCATTGTCTATTCCTCGCTATTAATATTCACATGACCACCTAAATGCTGTAGTTCGCCTTCTTCGTTCATCATGATTTCACCCGTCATATCAGCTTTAATATTCAATGTTTTGGACGCATTGATATCCAGTGTATCTCCTGCGGTCAGTTCAATCATCTCTGATGCTTCCAGTGATACCATTTGTTTTGCCTGTAATATAATATTTCCCTCTGTGTCCATTGTTAATAATGCATTTCCGCCTCCTGCATCTGCCTTTATCTGTGATGGAGTCAACTGCATCTGTTTACCACTTGGGTTTCTCATATATTTCACATTTGTATCTGCCATCATATCTGTTGCACTGTCTGCATTTTCATATGTACTGACTGCACTGACTGCAAATGCATCCTTCTCCTCCCATGATGGTATACATACTTTTACCTGATCCCCTATCTCCGGCATATAATACCATCCACTTCCGTCGGAGGAAGCCTCCATTGCAGAAAAAGGAAACCAGTACGCATTATCCTTTTTCTGTTCTTTATCTATTGACAGATGTACTTTTACCTTATCCTCTGACACATCTATGATCTTACCTTCTAATGCAGTACCCGGCATATCTTCTCTGAATTGAGTAAGATAGCAGATTCCTGCCTTTGACTTTGCCTTATACACTCCTCTGAATGCTGCCTGATCCATTTCACAATGCATCTCAATGATATGAACTTTCTGCGTTCCTATCATAACAGTGTCTCCTACCCGAAATAGCTCTGTACTCTCGAATTCATACACAACACTGTCTGCCATAGTGCAGTTCTCATTTGTATTTTGTTCACATTGTTTATAATAATCGATATCTTTTTCCACAGAATATTCTGTAATTTGTATCTGATTAACAGAATC
>CAYRAW010000244.1:0-4888 GCA_964422225.1 uncultured Roseburia sp. | reverse complement strand
AGATAAGCATATTCACTTTTATGCTGTCCTCTGGCTGATACATGCATTGTAACTGCCATGACTCCACACAGGACTGCCAAGGCAGCGCTGGCAGCAAAGGAAATCACTCGACGTTTATATTTGCGTATCATGGGAGCATCCAGATCCCTGTAATTTTGCAGTGCATACATCAGCTCTTCTGCTGTCTGATAACGATCCTGCGGGTTCTTCTGTGTACATTTCAGAATAATTCCCTCTAGCCCACTTGATAGAGACGAATCCCAATATGTAATAGGGTACATTTCATAGGGCGGTTCCGAAGGATTATGTCCTGTAAGTAAATGGTACATAGTTGCTCCCAGACAGTAAATATCTGTTCTGGCATCTGTCTGCCCCTGTCCTCCAAACTGCTCCGGTGCTGCGTATCCCTGTGTTCCAAGGCACGCTGTATCACCGCTTGCCCTTTCCTTATATTCCCTGGCTGTACCAAAATCGATCAGCACAACGCTTCCATCATACTTGAGCATGACATTTGAAGGCTTCATATCGCGGTATATGATAGGAGGTTTCCTGGTGTGCAGATAACATAGCACATCACATAACTGTATTGCCCAGTTAACAACATCATCCTGTTTCTGAGGTCCATACTCCTTTATCACCTTATCTAAAGTAATACCTTCTATATAATCCATGACAATCAGGAAATTATCATCCTGATCAATTATATCTATAATGCTGGGCAGATTATCATGCTTAAGTTTCTTTAAGAGATCTGTCTCAACAATAAGACTTTGTCTGACTACTTCAAAATTCTGGATTCCATCTTTACGTACTTCTTTGATCGCCCATGGTTTATTGGCTTTTTCATTAATGGCAAGATACACGGTACTCATACCGCCCTGACCGACTTTACTCAGTATTCTATACTTACCATCTACTATAGATCCTATCTCTAACATGTCTCACTACCTACCTGAATCAATACCGCCGAAATATTATCTCTCTCTCCACGCTGTTTAACACGTTCCAGCAGGTTTGTCAGATTTACCTGCATAACTTCCTGTGTTACATTCTGCGATGGTCTGCACAGTTGATAGATCTCATCCGGTGTAATAACATGGCGAAATCCGTCTGAGCAAACCAGATAAGAGGCTTCTCCATTGATGTTACCACTGTAAAATGCAGGAAGCAGATTCTGTGTTACACCGATACACTGTAACAGTACATTACGCCGGCTGTCTGTCAACGCCTGTTCTTTCGTGATAATTCCCTGTGCCAGTTCTCTTGCGATCAACGTCTGGTCTTCTGTAATTTGTTGACAACTGTCTGATAACTCATATAATCTGGAATCTCCTACGTGTATGACATAGTATTTATCCTTCAGGAAGAGAACTGCCGTAATAGTCGTTCCCATCTCTACTCCCTGGCTTGCACCGTATTCCTTTATCTTTTGATTCATGGAATAAATGATATCTTCCCAACTGTTTCTGATGCTCTCTTCTGTCCATTCTGCTCCTGGTGCCATAAATTGTTCCTTGAACCATTTATCAAAAGCTAATATAACGTTTCCACTGGCTACTTCACCCAGTGACAATCCTCCCAGACCATCACATACAACTGCCATGCAAACCTGTCCTGCTGATGTCTGCGCAATTTTAACAGTGAGACTATCCTGATTAATTTTTTTAACGATGCCGGCATCTGTAACTGCCGCTGCCAAATATCTCATTTGTGTCCTCATTTCCGCTATCATTTTGTAACTTTTTTACTATTTCAAATGCCATAAACAAAAAAAATTGCCTAAACTACTTTCGTAATCTACGCAACCAAAAAATAATAAACTCCCTTTGTTTATTATCATTTTACACAATATTTAAATTCCCCTCTAGCTGCCCTCTCATATATGACGCATTATAATATATATTGTGACAAAAATCAACAAAATTTTCCAATATCATAATATCCTATTTTATGATAATTATATTTTTATTTATCTTTATTTTATAAATGCATTTCCATGCACATTTTTGCATCTTTTGTGCATCATTGGTGTGTTCACTCCACAAAATAGCAGTTAACATAAAAGATCCCACAGGAACATGCCCTGCGGGATCTTTATAAGAATCATGAGATATTTACATTCTATTATTCTGTAATATCAGCATACATGAAGTACCAGTATCCATAAGCTGAATGCCAAGCACCTGTGATCTTGCTGCTCTGTAACCAGAAGTCATTGTAGTAAGCAAGAGGAATACAACCAGCCTGATCCATTAAGATATCTTCTGCTGTATGAAGGGCTGTAGAACGCTCCTGTGCATCAAGAGTAGATCTGGACAGCTCGATTGCTGCATCGAAGTCAGCGTTGCTGAACTTACCATCATTGTTACCATTTGTTGTGTAGA
Source organism: uncultured Roseburia sp. (assembly GCA_964422225.1). Taxonomy (GTDB): domain Bacteria; phylum Bacillota; class Clostridia; order Lachnospirales; family Lachnospiraceae; genus COE1. The sequence continues at coordinate 2,504 of CAYRAW010000244.1, read as the reverse complement.
ACAGCTCTAACATGTTAGAAGGATCACTGTAGTCACCTACCCAACCGTTACGTGCAACTTCGTAGTCACCTGAACGACGCATAGGAGTGAAGCTGGACCATTCAACAATGTTTACCTGAAGATCAATACCCAGTTCAGCCCAAGCCTGCTGTAAATACTCAGCTACTACCTTGTGATAACCGGCATCATTTGTTGTATAGCTGATCGTAGGGAACCCTTCTCCATTAGGATATCCTGCATCTGCAAGGAGCTGCTTAGCTTCTTCAAGATTAGCTTCGAAATTAGTTGTATCAATGTATGGCTCACCGCCATTTGCATTGTCCATGAACTCTGTTCCGTCTGTATCCATCCAGCCTGGTCCCATGAAGTTGCCTGCTGCTGTATAAGTACCCTGCATCAGAGTGCTTGCAACATATTCACGGTCAATAGCGAGGCTTAATGCCTTACGTACATTTACATCATCAAAAGGTGCCTTCTGAATGTTAAGGCTGATGTAGTATGTACCGATGATAGGATCTACATAGAAATCATCTGTACCTTCAAGACTTGGGATCTCTTCTGTAGGTACATCCTTGATCATTAATACTTCGCCTGTCTGGTATGCACTGTAAGCTGCGTTAGAATCTTCCATCAGGACGAATTTCAGTCTGTCAAGCTTGATAGCATCTGCATTCCAGTAATAAGGGTTCTTGCTGAATGTGATGTGAGAACCAGGAACCCACTCTGTCATGTAGAAAGGTCCGTTAGATACATATGTCTCTGGAGCTGTTGCCCATGCTTCACCATTTGCTTCGATAGTAGCTTCCTGAACAGGGCTTAATGTAGCAAATGCTGCAAGGCTGCCAAAGTATGAGCATGGATTAGCCAACTCTACTACAAGTGTGGAATCATCCGGTGCAGATACTGCAAGTGCATCAATATTGCCATCAATTGCTTCGTCATAGCCCTTAACCATACCAAGAACTGTCTCAGCATAAGGAGCTGCTACTTCCGGATCACATACACGCTTCCAGCTATATACGAAATCATTTGCTGTTAAATCAGAACCATCTGACCACTTTAATCCATCTCTTAAATGGAATGTCCATGTAAGACCATCTTCAGACACGTCATAGGATTCTGCCTGTCCTGGCTGAAGTGTTCCGTCCTCGCCTACAATAAGCAGACACTCATAAGCATGTAATAACATGTTACCACCATCTACTGCACTGTTCAAAGCAGGATCGATTGTTTCAGGGTCAGGTCCGATCTGAACTGCAAGTTCCTTATCCCCTGTACTCTCTGTTGTTGGAGCTGCTGCATCATCTGTTGCAGCTGCCTGTGTTTCTGCTGTTGTTCCATCTGCTGCAGGCTGTGTATCAGTTGTTGATGCAGATGAACCGCATGCTGTCATGCCCATAACCATGCATGCAGCAAGCATAAGAGAAATTACTTTCTTTTTCATACCATATCCTCCTCTATGAAATAGTAGTTGTGAATATATAAACACTATGCAGCAGTATTACTGCATAACTGCCTATCAGATACATGGGTGATGACATGCCACATAGTGACCTGTTGACACCTCTTTCCACTCAGGTTGCTCTGCAGCGCACTGATCTGTCGCATAAGGACATCTGGTACGGAATCTACAGCCTGAAGGCGGATTCAGCGGACTGGGCACATCGCCTTCAAGAACGATTCGCTTATTCTGTCTCGCTGTCTTAGGGTCTGCGATCGGAATCGCAGAAACCAGACTTCTGGTATATGGATGTACACTGTGTGTTGTCAACTCATAGCTGTCTGCTAATTCTACCAGCTTGCCTAAATACATAACACCTATACGGTTTGATATATGCTTTACAACTGACAGGTCATGGGCAATGAACAAATATGTCAGTCCCAGTTCCTGCTGGAGATCTTCAAACATATTGATGACCTGTGCCTGAATGGATACATCCAATGCAGAAATAGGTTCATCACAGACAATGAACTGTGGATTCACTGCCAATGCTCTGGCAATGCCGACACGCTGTCTTTGTCCACCTGAGAATTCATGGGGATAACGGTTGGCGTGTTCGGAATTTAATCCTACTTTACGCAGCATATCAATGATAATATCGTATCTTTCTTTCTTATTGGCTGCCAGTTTGTGAATATCAATAGCCTCTCCAATAATATCGGCTACTGTCATACGTGGATCAAGGCTGGCATACGGGTCCTGGAATACGATCTGCATCTTCTTACGATAAGGAAGCATATCTACTGCAATTTTCTTCTCACTGTCAAAAATCACCTGATCATCATAAATGATCTTACCTGCGGTAGGTTCATAGAGACGGAGCAGGCTTCGTCCTGTTGTTGTCTTACCACATCCGGATTCTCCTACAAGCCCCAGTGTTTCTCCTTTATTTACATAAAAAGATACATCATCCACGGCTTTTACATATCTTTTGTTCTTACCGTAGCCACCGGCGGGAAAATACTGTTTCAGATGCTGTACTTCTACTAATTTATCGCTCACC
>CAYRAW010000243.1:0-4895 GCA_964422225.1 uncultured Roseburia sp. | reverse complement strand
GGTTCAGTGAAACATTCTATTCTTTTTGCAGGTGTTACAGTGGAAGAAGGCGCACAGATCGAGGATGCCGTTGTCATGGGCGGAACTGTCATCAAGGCAGGCGCAGTGGTCAAACACTGTATTATCGCAGAAGATGTTACAATAGAAGAGAATGCTGTAGTGGGCGCCATGCCGGAGGGCGAAGAGAACGGAGTCGCTACAGTAGGTTCTGATGTTACAGTAGGCAGAAATGCCAAGGTAGGACCGAAAGCAATGGTATATAGTGATGTAAAGGACGGTGAAGAAAAATGGTAAATTCAAACGCAGATGCAATGGGCATTATTTTTCCAAACAGTTATGATTCACTTGTTCCGGAGTTGGTCAGTGACCGTCTGATGGCTTCTATTCCGTTTGCAAGCCGTTACCGTATGTCGGATTTTGTCATTTCCAGTATGGTCAATTGCGGAATTGATAATATCTCACTGATCGTTCGTAAGAATTACCATTCTCTGATGGATCATTTAGGATCCGGGCGTGAGTGGGATCTGACCCGCAAGAATGGTGGCCTGAATATTGTACCGCCCTTCGCACAGAAGACGATCAAACTCTATAATGGCAGAGTAGAGGCATTGGAGAGCATTAAACAGTTCATTCGCTCCCAGAGGGAAAAGTACGTAATTCTCTCAGATGCCAATCTTGCTGTGAATTTTGATTTCAAAGCATTACTGGATACACATGTGGAAAGCGGAGCTGATGTGACAGTAGTTTATAACAGGCAGGAGATTCCACAGGCTTTCAAGAATCCTAATGTTGACATTAAGGATATGTATTTTACTCTGGATGTTAATGATACAGGGAGAGTACAGCAGATCCACATGAATTCTGTGCAGCCTGGTGTACAGAATATGGGAATGAATATATTCGTATTAGAAAGAGAACTTCTCATCAGCCTGATCGATGAGGCATATCTTAAAGGACAGTCCTATTTTGAACGTGATGTACTGGCACCAAAGACTGGTCAGCTCCATATGCAGGGGTACTGCTATGAAGGATATGTAGCCCGCATTAATGATATGCAGAGTTACTTCAGGGAAAACATGAAGCTTCTGGATGAGAATAATCTGGATGCACTGTTCTCAGGTAATCAGATCTACACCAAGATTCGTGATGACAACCCTACACGTTATATCAATGGCTGTAAAGTCAGAAATGTGATGGCGGCTGATGGCTGCGAAATCAAGGGAGAAGTTGAGAACTGTGTTCTGTTCAGAGGTGTGAAGATCGGTAAAGGTGCTAAGGTAAAGAACTGTGTTCTGATGCAGGATACAGTGATCGAAGATGGTGCAGTTGTAGAATATCTTATCACAGATAAGAATGTAACGATCCGTTCAGGCAAACACCTGCAAGGCAATGATACTTTCCAGGTTTATGTAGCCAAGAGACAGATTGTATAACAGCAGGGAAGAGGGTACGAATGAATAAAAGGGCAAAGTACCGCATCATTACAGCGGCAGCGGCTGCAGGCGTGGCAGCAACAGGAGCATATTTGTGCTGGCCAAAGCATAAGGTAAAATCTCCCGAGGGAACACAGAAGCTTGAGGCAGAGAAACAGAAAGATACTACTGTCCGTTATTTATCGGAAGATAACTATATGGATACGATGCATCATGTTGTCGAGCCCTATTTAAAAGAGCATATGACTTCGGGATATCTGGAAGGCTATGACGGAAGACAGCTCTATTATGAACAGTATCTCTCAAGGCAGCACAAAGCCCATATTGCAATAGCGCATGGCTATACAGATGGCTGTTATAAATTCAGAGAATCAATATATTATTTCCTGCAGGCAGGCTATTCTGTCAGTATCATCGACCACAGAGGACATGGTTATTCGTACAGACAGCATGCAGATCTGTCCAAGGTCACAATTGGCGACTTTGAAGAATATGTGAAAGACTATCGTATATTCCTTGAGAAAAAGGTCAGACCGGTTATGCATAAGGAAGAGAAACTGTATATGTATGCTCATTCCATGGGAGGCTGTATTGCTGCACTTTTGATGGAAGAAGAACCGGAGCTGTTTGATGCAGCAGTTCTGATCGCACCTATGATGGAGATTCAGTATGGCGGGCTGCCGGAAAATACGGCACTCTCTATTACCAGAGCTGCTAATCTGATGGGCAGAAGTGAGAAATATATTATGGGAAGTGGAGCTTTTGACGGAACATATGATTATGTGCACAGTTCTATCGGAAGTGAACCCAGATACGCATATTTACATGATATTCAGCTTCACAATCCCAATTATCAGACCTATGGAGGCACTTATGCGTGGCTGACGGCAGCAGTTAAAGCAACGCAGCAGGTTATAAGGGATGCAGACAGATATTGTACGCCGACCCTTTTATTTCAGGCACAGAAGGATACCACAGTAGGGGCGAGTGGACAGAACGAATTTGCACGTAAGGCACACAATGTACAACTGATACAGGTTCAGGGTGCAAAGCACAGTATCCAGTTGGCTCCGAATGAGATCATGATACCTTTTATGGATGAGGTCCTGAATTTCTATGAGTCACATTTATAGAAACAACAAATACAACAATCTGTCATAAGATAATAAAGTAGGCAATAGAGTAAATGTAGCAGATACATTTACTCTATTTTTTTAGGAGGCATTCATGCGAAATATTTATCTTGGTGACAGAGGAGTGCTGGCGCAGTATTTGCAGCTTGCACTGAACAGGGCAGGATATCCGGCACAGATCGATGGTATTTTTGGACAGAATACATGCAAAGCATTGCAGGAATTCAAAAGAGAACATGTTGTACATGGAGAAGTTGTGGGATGCTATGTGGATCAGGCCGTATGGCAGGAATTGATTCCTTATCTGAAAGGTTATGTCACTCATACGATTGTAAATGGTGATACGGTAGAACAGTTAGCATACAGATATGGTGCAACACAGGAGGCAATCCTGCGTGCCAATCCCATGCTGCAGGTCTATAATCTGCAACCGGGGGTTAGAGTGTATATTCCACTTGATTATTCGCTGGTGTCATCTGAGGTGGCATATACGTCCATTCTTACAGATTATATTATAGAAGGATTGCTGGTGCGGTATCCGTTTCTGGAAACTGGAAGCATTGGCGAGAGCGTAATGGAAAAGGAAATTTCCTATATTCGAATTGGAACAGGACCTACGGAAGTATTTTATAATGCGGCTTTTCATGCTAATGAGTGGATCACGACTCCCATTCTGCTGCGCTTTGCAGAAGAATATGCACTGGCATATGCGCAACAGGGAGTGATACATGGGGAATACGCCTTTTCCCTGTATGAGAATTACAGTCTGTATCTGGTTCCAATGGTAAATCCTGATGGGGTAGATCTGGTAAATGGAGTGTTGGGGAATTCACAGTATGAGCAGTTGACAAAAGTAATAGCGGCAGAATACCCGGATATTCCGTATCCTGATGGCTGGAAAGCCAATATTGATGGGATTGATCTGAATCTCCAGTTCCCTGCCGGCTGGGAGCAGGCAAGGAAGATAAAATTCAGTCAGGGCTATACAATGCCTGCACCGAGGGACTATGTAGGCGAGGCACCCCTGACGGCAATAGAAAGTGTGAATGTGTATGAATTTACCAGAGCACACGATTTCAGACTCATTATTGCTTATCACACACAGGGAGAGGTCATTTACTGGAAGTATCTGGATTATGAACCTGAGAAATCCAGACAGATCGCGCAGTATTTCAGCAATGTAAGCGGTTATGTGATGGAAGAAACTCCGACAGAATCCGGATATGCTGGATACAAGGACTGGTTCATTCAGGAATATGACAGACCAGGCTATACGATTGAAGTTGGACGGGGCGTAAATCCGCTGCCAATGGAACAGTTCGAACAGATTTATGAGGATAATTATTACATTCTCGTAGGAGGTATGTCACAAATATAGGATTTGCAAAAGCTGTAGTGTAACTGACTGATTGACACAGCACAAAAATAGGGTTACCATAGGTATCATAATATACAGAAGGAGACAGGAACATGAAAAAGAAAATCTTCATTGATGGCAGCGAAGGCACGACAGGATTACGTATTTTTGAACGTTTTGAGAATAGAGACGATATTGAATTATTGAAAATTCCTTCCGAATTAAGAAAAGACCCTGATGAGGTCAGAAAATATATTAATGAATCAGATATTACATTTTTATGTCTGCCTGATGCAGCAGCAAGGGAAGCTGTAGCAATGGTGGAGAATGAGAATACGGTCATTCTTGATACATCAACAGCACATAGAACAGAAGCAGGATGGGCATATGGCTATCCTGAATTATCAGCAGCACATAGAGATGCGATCAGAACAGGCAAGAGAATTGCAGTTCCCGGCTGTTATGCTACAGGATTTATTACAACAGCCTATGCACTGGTTGCAGGAGGAATCCTTCCAAAGGATTATCCTGTATCTGCATTTGCAGTGTCAGGCTACAGCGGAGGCGGTAAGAAACTGATCGCACAGTATCAGGCAGAAGACAGGGGAAGCGAGTTTAACTCCGCCAGATTATATGCACTGAGCCAGTCTCATAAGCATTTAAAGGAGATGAAAGCAATATCAGGACTGGAGAGAACACCTCTTTTCTCCCCTATGGTAACAGATTATTATAGTGGAATGACAGTAAGCCTGTCCTTCTATGCAGATATGTTAAATGGCAAGCAGACACCGCAGACAGTACGTGATTATCTGGCAAAACATTATGAAGGTGAGAAATTTATCACAGTACAGCCATTGGGCGCAGAGGAAGAAACAGGTGGAATCCTGTTCTCAAATGGGCGTTCCGGCTGGGATGGACTGGAGATCTATGTAACCGGTAATGAGGAAAGAATCATGGTCACAACACGTTTTG
>CAYRAW010000242.1:0-4900 GCA_964422225.1 uncultured Roseburia sp. | reverse complement strand
CAGCTCAGCTTTCGTACTGGGGGTATAGATCGGTTCAGGCAGTTTCTGGGATTCCTGTAAGCCTTCCGGTAATTTGATACCGCATACAGTGCCATTTTCCTTATAGCTTGCCCAGCCACTTCCTGTAATATATCCACGCACGATGCACTCAATAGGAAGCATTTCAAGTTTCTTGCACATCATGCTGTTTCCATCATATTTTTCATTTTGGAAGAATTCCGGCATGTCCTTTACGTCTACTGAAATCATGTGATTGGGTAATACATCCTTGGTATAATCGAACCAGAACTTAGACATTTGGGTAAGAATTGCACCTTTCTTGGTGATCTTGTTCTTTAAGATGTGGTCAAAGGCTGAAATTCTGTCAGTCGCAACAATGATAAGGCTGTCTCCATTATCATATACCTCTCGTACTTTACCTTCTTTAATCGGCGTAAATTCCTGCATTTCTTTTCCTCCTCGTGATAAAAAAGACTTCATGTCCTACTTTTGTTCAGAGTAACTATCCAGATCCATCCAAACAGCTGCTCAATACCTCTGAATTATAATACAGGAACTTTCTATAAGTCAATGTATTTACGGCAAATTTAAAAGCAGCCTCCCCCCCTTGGGAAAGACTGCTTTACCACTCATGCTAATGCCTTTTCATAATCATTGACCAGATCCAATATTTTCTTTGCATATTCAGGGAACTGTGCTACCATATCCTTCACTTCATCCTGAGCTTCCTGCGCTACTTTCGCATTATACTCCATCTGCTTTCTAAGTTTCTGGCGTCGTATGATCAGTCCATGCCTGATTTCTACCATTTCCTTGCTGTCATATAAAGCCGGTGCCTGATGGATCCAGATATTCGGGTCCTGAATCTTACATTTACGAAGAAGTCGCACCAGAGATGCCTGATAAAAGTCCATATCATTCTGTCTCTGAAGTTCCTCTTCCCTCTGTTTCTTTTCCTCTTCGTATTTATTCCATAACTTCTTCAGATCTGTCGCACTGTTCACATCATATTTCATATATAAATATTCCAGCAGATTCGTATTGTTCACATATCGGATCTTAACTGTGTTCTGTAAAAGAACAAGTTTATTAATTGCCTTATCCACTTTAACAAGTTCACGATTTGCATCTGTGAATTTAACATATACAAAAGTCATCGCTGCTGCCGCGATCAACACTGCGATCAGATATCCTATCTGCACATCCAGTTTCCAAACTGATGCCAGTATGGATAACAATACAGCCAAAAACAACATGGATCCTACGCAGATTGCAACGATTCCTTTCATATTACGCTGTCCCGACAACAATTCATTCCGACGGTATGCATAGGCATGTCTCTCCCCATCCAGACGGTTCAGGTCTTTCTTGATCAGAACCTGATAATCTTCGGCTTCCTTTAATTTATCATACCCTTCCGGCATACAGTCTGCCAGTCTGTCCATATGATCATATTCTTCATCTGACATGATTTTCTTCTTATTCTGCTGTTTCTTCTGATTATCTTCGATCTCAACGATTTTCTTTGCCAGATTGCCCAACTGTTCTTTCGTCTCCGGTGGCAATACATCGATTTCTTCCATATCTGTCAGATAGGATGTTACCAGATTGTATTCACTTCCCAGTGTTTCCAATTCTTTGGAAGCTTCTGCCATCTGTTCCAGACAGGTCCTCACATAACGTTCTCTCTGCCTTTTGTCATGCATATCCACATCATCCCGTCTGAGTCCTTCTGTTTCCTCCTGTGGATTGTACTCGATCTCTACTGCTTCCTGCTTCTTCCCTTTCAACTTACCTGCGATGTTCTTCAGTAATCCCATGTGATATTCCCCTTCCCTTACACTGCTCACATTGTCTGTCTTCTATAATCCTGCTTTAATGCCAGAATCAGCTCCCCTGTCTGCTGATGATACTGTGTCCTGTCTTTTTCCTCCATAAGACTGTTCAGCTTCTGTTTTTCTTTGGATTCCATCCATTTCTGATGCGTATCAGCAATCATCTCATTTACTTTATCAAAATCTTTCTGCCATTCCGGATTTTCTCTCATGAATACTCCATAGTCAAAATCGGATAAAGCCTTGCGTTTTGCCAGAATATACATTTGCAGAGTCTGCACAACAGGCCTTAACTTATATGATTCATAATAAAATTCCGCTGCCTGCGCATATGCATAATCCATCGCATAGACGGATGCAATATTATAATATAGTACTGCTCTTTGCTCTACATCCTGCGATGGCATCTGCTCTTTTAATTCCATGTAAATATCCAGAGCCTGTCTGAATCGACCTGACCTGTAAAGATATTCTGCTCTGTGCTTCAATCTCTCATACGGCGACAGGTCTGCCTGTTCTTTCAGTACACGGTCTACTTTCCTGATCGTGTTCTCATCATAAAGCCCCGTACTCTCCAGAACCGTTGTTACAAACGCCGCAACGGACACATGTTTCCTTACATAAACATCCAGTTCATCTGCAAGTTCGGTCATTCCACACTCTGTCCTGATCCAGTCTACCAACTGCTGATTTATCATGTCATGATCCAACAAATAAATTCTGTCGATAAAATAATAACACAATTCTTCAATAGAATACAGAGAAATATCAGAAAATTTTACATAAAATGGTTTTTTTGCGTAATTTCCTGTGCATATATATACGTTGTTCATTATATTGTAAAACTCTCCTTCCATATTCTGCCACTTGAAGGATAAAATTCGCCAAATCCCTTATCTTCTATCTCAATCTGCACCGTTTCTGCATTTTTCATGCAAATATGGAGTCCGATCCTGTTAGTTTTATTACCACGTACAGTAAGTCCTTCCAACGTAATTCTGGCGATTCTGGGCTGTCCACCATCTACAGGTGTTATGGTAAGTGCCAATGTATTATCTCTTGCCAGAATCAGGTCTATCTGCCTGTCTGCATCATACCAGTTTGTTCCTGCATCCAGCAGTGGGTAGTAAATTTCCTCTTTTCCCCTATTACAATGCATTCCGATATTAGCATGCAACGCTTCTTCTGAAAGGTAGACATAAGATGTGCTTAAGGTTGAAGGAAGTACCTTCTCTCTCGCTCCGTAACAGGCACCCTTACTGAATAAATTATTTCCCTGAAAAACACGTCTGTCTTTACACAAATACCTCAGTGATTCCTTACACCAGTCCTTTGAAAAAACATCTCCCAAAAGAAAAGCTGATGTGATCATTTTATTCTCACACTGATTACGTACGATTTCCAGAAATGCGCTGTCCAGCTGGGTAAAAAAGGCTTTCTTCTGAGAATCTGTCATTTGTGACACATCTGTCATTTTCATTTGTGGAAATTTCTCTTCATTTATGAGGCAGACCACAGGGTTGGAATTGCGATTCATCTGCATATGGTATCCTCTGACACCATCCTTCTTATAATCGAACAGTAATACATCATGAATCCACATTTCCTCTGGCTGATGTAATATATACTGAAAAAAACAATCCTGATGGGACAGGAAATATACTTCACTTCTATTACCTGTTGCCTTTAGTGCTGCTTTTTTGAGCACATTACACAACTGCGGCTCCATATCCTTGATCGTGATCGCAAGTCCTGCAATATCCAAACCGCCTGTATAAGCAGCCATCAGTGCTATAATTTTACGGAAAAATATTTCCATAAGGAACTCTGCTGTATATTCATGATCTCCGACCTGTGCTGTCGTCTCATTTCTGACCAGCAGGAGCAAATCCTCTACCAGATCTCCTGTTCCTTCTTTTGCCATTTGCAGCGCATCTTTACCCATGACCCAGATGTCATTCTCCGATTCTTCCTGATGTTTGCGGCACAATATCACGGGGATATTGTACTGTTCTTCTCCCATGACCTGACTGACAGTATCCGGCATGCTCTGATCGAGTCTGCAATAACTGATCTGTGCATAATCATTGGCGAGGTCTATCCCTGCAACTATTTTGTTTTTCTTTCCAATCTCATCCAATGCCTTGTCTAAAAACATACTACTTAACTAATGCCATACCTTTCTGTATCCTGCATTTCCATGCAGCCACATATATTCGTCTGCCCTATATGACTCTGAACAGTTCTCTGGCGCTGTAATCCTCTTCCATATATTCCCGCATCAGTTGCTGGGCAGTTGCTTCATCATGCAGACTAAGTGACACCATAATATCATTGAGCATGCCATAGCGCCCCTGTGAGTGCTCCTCAGCCCTGCGTGCCAAAGTACCACTCTGTGTTACCTGTTCAACACCATCCCTGCTTTCTGTCACATAATACTGCAGCACTTCTCCCTGAAACAGATCAAAAGCCTTTACATGTATACCCTCATACATATCTTTCATCTCTTCTGTCTCATAGATCATATTCTGTGTATCTGCTGATGGGTTTCCTTTATCATACAGATAGTGTATTCTCACTTTATTTTCGGGAGATGTTCTGTATTCTACAAAATATTGATTCTTAAAATAATGTAACTGTACTACATGATCTGCCAATTCTTTGAAAAAGGGAAAACAGATTCCTGCGTGCAGCAACTGTCCTACAAATTCCGAGAGAGTATCTCTGGCTATTGAAGAACGCTTGTCCGGATGTTCCGACCAGTATTTAAGCAATGCAAGTTTATTGCACAAGGATGCCTCCCCGCTCTTACGATAACGTATGTATATCTGGTCAAATATCTCATTCTCCGTCACTGCATTCTCCACAAAATATGCATAAGCCGTATCTTCCAGAAGTTCCTCTACCAGAGTATCATCATGTGTAGGAGATGCTGCATAACTAAGCAGCATTTCGTCCTTTTCCGGTACGATCACATGTGTGAAACGCATCTGCCGCAAAATATGATGCATGATATCTGTAGTCTCCAGTTCCAGTTCCAATGCTGATTTCCAGATATTTCGAAG
>CAYRAW010000241.1:0-4903 GCA_964422225.1 uncultured Roseburia sp. | reverse complement strand
TGGATGCATATTTTGCAGATAAATTTACATTTTAATGAAAGATAAAGGAACCAGCTTATATTGATATGTAAGCTGGTCTTTTTATTGAATAATGGATGGTACTTAAGCTCTATTTGCTATTTTGACTATATATGTTAGCTGATAATTAATATAATACATAAAAAGATTTTGTATACACAGATAAAACATGTTCAAAAGCTAAAAACTATGATAAAATATAATAAACTTTCATAAAATTTAAGAATTACAGGAGTCAAAGTAATGGGAAATAATTTATATTTTGTTGTTAGTTCTGTCATTTTGAGCCTGACGTTATTGGCATCTTTTTATCTAAAATATAAGATTCCGACCAGGGATAATAAAATATTGATCGCATTGATATGGCTGGTCGTACTTTCTGATGCATTGGATCTGGTAATCGGACTTAATGGTGTTTATTACAGGATTCCGAGTCAGATTCTTTATATATTGAGCACCTTGTACATTATTGGCAGACAGTTGCTCATTGTAAGCTATGCCGGATATATTGTAGTAAGTACAGATTCAGTCAAAGTGATTTCTACGGTATGGAAGATACTGTGCATGATCACAAATGTGTATGGTCTTATTTTGATCATAGGTAATCTGAAGTTTCACTGGCTTTTTATGGCAGATGCACAGGGCAATTATATAAGAGGAGAATACTTATATCTGTATTATATTTTTGCGGCATGCTATATACTTTTTGGAATATGGCATCTGATCAGGTTTGGGCATGTCCTGGACTGGTCAAGGCGGATCGCTCTGTTCGTATTTGTACTGATCTCTGCTTTGGGAGCAGTGCTTCAGTATGCATTTCCCGGCTTTTTAATAGAGGGATTTACTTTGACGATCGGGATGTTATGGGTCTATCTCAATGTGCCCAGGACGAATCGAATGTTGGATTCGGATACAAGTGCTTTGAATCAGTATGCTTTTTCCTGCAGAATTGATAGTCTGGTACGACAGGGAGTGTCAAGCTATGTGGCAGTTATAAAGTTTAGGGGTAAGAATACGATTCAGGAAAAGTATGGTTTGGAAGCATATAAGAAATTAATGCGTGAAGCTACTTATGAACTATGCAAAATACAGGGACGGGACAAGGTGTATTATCTGCGCGATGCCCGTTTTGCCATTACACTTGATACTGAAAACAGTGAGCAGGCAATGAAAATGGCAACTGAAATGATGAAGACAGTGCAGAAAACATGGAAAATATACGGAAAAGAAATAACTGTATGGGCAGTGGGCGCACTCCTGAATATGCCTGAGGATATTAATAACATTAATGATGTATACAGCTATCTGGCGTATCTTGAGATCATGCCGTCTCTTCATGGAGGCAGTATGTATGAGGGAGGACATCTGGATGTGGCATACATGAAACGATATGGGGAAATTGAAAGAGCAATAGAACGCGCTTTACAGAAGACTAATTTTGAGGTGTATTATCAGCCTATTTATGGAGTAAAAGAGAAAAAAATAGTAGCAGCAGAGGCTTTGCTTCGTATGTATGATGATGAAATGGGCTTTATTTCACCGGAAGAATTTATACCAATCGCTGAGAAGAACGGTAAGATCATAGAGATAGGTCATATGGTTCTTGAAAGTGTCTGTCGTTTCTTGCAAAAAGAGGATATTACTCAATATGGACTGCATTATATCGAAGTGAATCTTTCTGTTATAGAGTGTATGCAGGATATTCTGCCACAGGAAATTCAGAAAATCCTGAATAAGTATGGAATTTCCCCGCAATTACTGAATTTGGAGATAACAGAAACTGCACTTGCACAGAGCAAAACCACACTGGCTGATAATATGCATAAAATCAGTGAAATGGGAGTCAGCTTTTCGCTGGATGATTATGGAACAGGATACTCCACCATAACATATATGATGACATTGCCATTTAAAATAGTAAAGATAGACAAGTCTATCCTCTGGTCCTCATTTGAAAATGAACGGGCTATGATCGCTTTATGCGCAAGTATCAATATGATCAAGGATATGAATATGGAGATTGTGGTAGAGGGGGTAGAATCCAGGGAAATGGCAGACAGACTGGTCCAGTTGGGAACAGATTATCTGCAGGGATATTATTTTTCAAAACCTCTTCCTGAAAAGCAGTTTATAGAATGTGTGTCAAAAACCATATAAATCTGCTACATTTTGTTTGACAAGGAATAAGAGCTAAACTATAATAAATGTGCTGGTCTTTGGATCAGTACTTTTATTTGCGTAAGCAATATTGGATGGAGGATAAACCATGGAAAACTATGGAGTAAATGATTTGAGAAGAATGTTTCTCGAATTTTTTGAAAGCAAAGGACATTTGGCAATGAAGAGCTTCTCTTTGGTGCCTCATAACGATAACAGTCTATTGATCATCAATTCCGGTATGGCACCATTAAAGCCTTACTTTACCGGACAGGAGATTCCACCAAGACGCAGAGTGACTACATGCCAGAAATGTGTCAGAACAGGTGATATTGAAAATGTAGGTAAGACCGCAAGACATCTTACTTTCTTTGAAATGCTTGGCAACTTCTCTTTTGGCGATTATTTCAAACATGAGTCTCTGGCATGGAGCTGGGAATTTTTGACTAAGGTTGTAGGACTTGATCCCGAGAGACTTTATCCTTCTATTTATTGAGAGGATGAAGAAGCATTCCATATATGGACAGATGAAATTGGCGTTCCTGCAGAAAAAATCACCAGATTTTATCGTGATCCAGAAACCGGTGAGTGTGATAACTTCTGGGAACACGGCGCAGGTCCATGTGGTCCATGTTCAGAGATTTATTACGATAGAGGAATTAAATATGGCTGTGGCAAGCCTGACTGTAAGGTGGGCTGTGACTGTGATCGTTTCATGGAAGTATGGAACAACGTATTTACCCAGTTTGATGGCGATGGACATGGCAACTATTCTGAACTTGCACAGAAAAATATTGATACAGGTATGGGTCTTGAAAGACTTGCAGTTGTTGTACAGGATGTAGATACTGTATTTGATATTAATACAATGAAGGCGATTCGTGATAAGATCTGTTCCGTAGCAGGTGTTGAGTATCAGAAGGATGAGAAAACAGATGTATCTATCCGTCTGATCACAGATCATATGCGTTCTTCAACATTTATGATTTCTGATGGTATTCTGCCATCAAATGAAGGAAGAGGATATGTACTTAGAAGATTGATCCGTCGTGTGGCAAGACATGGCAGATTACTTGGTATTGAAGGTAAATTCCTTACTCAGATCGCGCAGACCGTTATTGATGAATGTAAGGATGGATATCCGGAATTAGAGGAAAAGAAACACTTTATCTTCAATGTATTAGTTCAGGAAGAAGATAAGTTCAGCAAGACAATCGATCAGGGGCTTTCTATTTTGAATGAGATGGAAGAGAATCTGAATAAGGAAGGCAAGAAGGTACTTGCCGGAGCAGATGCATTCAAGCTTTATGATACTTATGGATTCCCTATTGACCTTACAATAGAAATTCTTGAGGAAAAGGGCTTCACAGTGGATGAAGAAGGTTTTCAGGCTGCCATGAAGGAACAGAAGGAAACTGCACGTAAAGCCCGCAAAGTAACAAATTACATGGGCGCAGACGTGACTGTATATGAGTCTATTGATCCAAGCATTACAAGTAAATTCGTAGGATATGACAGACTGACTCATGAGTCAAAAGTAACAGTCCTTACGACAGAAGATGAGCTTGTAGATGCACTGACTGATGGACAGACAGGTACGATCATTGTTGAAGAAACACCTTTCTATGCAACTATGGGTGGTCAGGAAGCAGATACTGGTGTGATCACACTTCCAGATGCACAATTTGAAGTAAAAGATACGATCAAACTTCTTGGCGGCAAAATCGGACATGTAGGTGTTGTAACCAAGGGTATGATCAAGGTTGGAGACATGGTTACTTTGAGTGTAGATGCTGCCAAGAGAGCAGATACCTGCAAGAACCACAGTGCAACTCATCTGTTACAGAAGGCTTTGAGAACTGTTCTGGGTTCTCATGTAGAGCAGGCAGGTTCTTTTGTAAATGAAGACAGACTCAGATTTGACTTTACTCATTTTCAGGCAATGACACAGGAAGAAATCGCCAAGGTAGAACAGCTTGTTGTAGAGCAGATTGCAAATAATCTTCCGGTCGTAACACAGAATATGTCTTTGGAAGAGGCTAAGAAGACTGGCGCAATGGCGCTGTTTGGTGAAAAGTATGGTGATGTTGTACGTGTCGTTAAAATGGGCGATTTCTCAACAGAACTTTGTGGTGGTACACATGTACCAAATACAGGTGCTATCATGGCATTCAAGATTCTTTCTGAAAGCGGTGTAGCTGCCGGCGTCAGAAGAATCGAGGCATTAACAGGTAATGGCGTATTACGTTATTATAAAGAATTAGAAGAAACTATTGACAGGAGTGCAAAGATTGTGAAGACAACTCCGTCAGGACTTACAGAACGTCTGGAGCATTTAATGGCTGAGATGAAGGCTTTACAGAGTGAAAATGAAGCACTCAAGAGCAAAGCAGCCAAAGAAGCGCTTGGTGATGTTATGGACAAGACAGTAGAGGTCAAGGGCGTAAAGCTTCTGGCAGCTAAAGTCGATGGGGTAGATATGAATGCGCTTCGTGATCTGGGCGATCAGCTCAAGACAAAGCTGGGTGAAGGTGTAGTTGTATTGGCATCCGTAACTGATGGCAAGGTAAATCTCATTGCCATGGCAACAGATGGTGCAATGGCTAAGGGCGCACATGCCGGTAACCTGATCAAGGGTATTGCAGCACTTGTAGGTGGCGGCGGTGGTGGCCGTCCGAACATGGCGCAGGCAGGCGGCAAGAATCCGGCAGGAGGAGATCAGGCAATT
>CAYRAW010000240.1:0-4924 GCA_964422225.1 uncultured Roseburia sp. | reverse complement strand
CACACAGGGAAAAGCCTGTCACTACATCTGCATTGATCACAGGAATCTGGTTCACGAACTGAATCATCTGTCTTGGTCCTTTTTTACAATAAAAGACTCCGATAGCACCTACCGTTCCAAGAATAGTCGCAACAAGCGCAGAACCAAAAGCCAGAAGGAACGTTCCTCCGATCATTCCGCTCAACTCCGGTGTCGTAAATAACGTCACATAGTTCTGCATGGAGAAGCTGCCTCTGGTTCCAATTGTAGCTGTGTCTGTAAAACTGTATACTGCAAGTATCAATACAGGCAGATATATGAATAACAGCACCAGTGCCAGCCATGAAGAATGTAAGATTCTTTTGATCATAGTACTGCCCCCCTGCTTGTTTCTTCTTCATTAAATCCGTTAGTTGCCCATGTGATCAGGAATATGATCGCCAACAGTACAATAGAAATCATGGAACCGCTGTGCCAGTCATACGCACTGAAATAACTTCCGATCAGGCTGCCCATTATATAAGTACTGTTATAAAGCATATCCAGAATGACATAGTTCGTCATAGATGGTAAAAACACCATGGTAATACCGCTTATCAGTCCCGGCATACTCAATGGAAATGTTACCTTTATAAAGGTAAGGAAAGGCCCTGCTCCCAGATCCGCTGCTGCTTCCAGATAGGATTTATCCAGTTTACTCAGTGTTGTATACAGAGGCAGGATCATAAACGGCAGAAAATCATAAGTCATACCTAATACTGTATTCAGAAACGGATGGTACGCCAGATTTCCTTCGATCATGGTAAGGACTTCTTTCAGTGCTACAACACGTAAGGTAAAGTTGATCCACATGGGTGCAACAAAAAGCACCAGCAATACTGCCTTTTTCTTAAAATGACTTCTTGCCAGAATATAGGCAGTCGGATATGCAACTAAAGTACAGCATATCGTAACGGTCACCGCAACTACTAAACTGTAACAAAGTGTTCCGATCGTATTCGGATTGGTAAAAAATCCAATAAAATTCGCTGCCGTGAATCTGCCTTCTCCATTGGTAAATGCATAATAAAATACTACCAGTACCGGAGCGATCACGAAACAGATCAAAAAGATCGCATAGGGAATACTAAGCTGTTTTCTCTGAAAACCCAATCTCATGATACTCATCATGCCTCCTCTGCAAAGGAAAGTTCAATACTGTCCTTAGGGATCAATACTCTGACATAGTCATTTTCGTTCCATAAATATTCGTCGTGCAGATGAATGTCCTCTTCTGTTTTCGTTCTGACAATATAGTGATAATGGTCACCCTTATAAATCAGAGAAATAATATGTCCACAAATGCCTTCACCTTCTGTGTCATCACTCATGGATACTGCATCTACAGGAATCTTCACACGTACCTTCACACCGTCTGTATAGATCTCATTGCCATCCTTATCCAGCAGTGTACCTTCCGCATTCATATGGGAGTCTTCATATAGCTGTGTCACATTACACTCATATTCGCCATCTGCAAAACGTACTGTATAATCTCTGGTAAGTTCACCCTCAAATATATTGTGGTTCGTTTCTGCCATGATAACATGAATTCCATCCGGTTCCAGACACATACCGATCGTATCGCCTACTTTTACACTCCTGGTGCTCTGGATCACGACTTCATTATCCCCGGACTGCACAATGATCTCATAATGCATACCTTTGAAAATAACAGAACTTACCACACCAGTGATCGTTCCCTGTTCAGGTGCAGTCATAATGATGTCTTCCGGACGTACGACAACATCTACCTTGGCGCCTATTGGCATATCATCCAGACAGACGAAATCCCCACCACAGAAATGTACTTTCTTATGTCCTGACATCTTACCATCATAGATATTGCTCTCGCCAATAAAGTCAGCCACGAATACGGTATTGGGCTCGTTATATATCTCCTCCGGCGTTCCGATCTGCTGAATCATACCATCGGACATAACTACTACTTTATCGGACATGGTAAGTGCTTCTTCCTGATCGTGTGTGACATAGATAAAGGTAATTCCCAGTTCCTTATGCATTGCTTTTAATTCAAGCTGCATTTCTTTACGCATTTTCAGGTCCAGGGCACCAAGCGGTTCATCCAGAAGCAGGATTTCCGGTTCATTAACGATTGCTCTTGCAATCGCGATACGCTGCTGCTGTCCACCGGAAAGTGTTGTAATGCTTCTTTTCTCAAAGCCTTCCAGATCTACGATCTCCAACGCGTGCCGCACTTTATCCCTGATTTCTCCCCGGGACAGTTTCTCCTGTCTGGTCAGTGTCTCTCCTGCTGCATTTTTATATGTTACTGTTTTGGTTTTCAATTTTAAGCCAAAAGCAATATTATCGTATATATTTAAGTGGGGAAACAGTGCATAGCGCTGAAATACGGTATTGATCGGTCTTTTATTAGGGGGAAGTTTACTGATATCCTTACCATTTAACAGGATTTGTCCGTATGTTGGGATATCGAACCCGGCGATCATTCGCAAAGTTGTCGTTTTACCACAGCCTGATGGTCCTAAAAAGGTTACGAATTCCCCTTTCTTCACCTGAAGATTAAAGTCTTTTACTGCTTCGAAATTATCTTCATATATTTTCCTGATTCCCTTAAGCTCAATAATGTTCTCTGATGATTTCGTTTCCATCTCTTATCTCCCACAATGTATTTATATATTTATGGAACTGCACGAATAATGCATGCTGGGATCTCATGATTCCTACATGCAAACGAACGGCAAAGTAATCAAGATGCCGTTCGTTTCTTGACTACTCTGCCGTTCGTTCCTTGCCTGTGTCACTACTCAAATCATATCCAATGAACAGGTGTATGTCAACTATATTTTTTATCTTTTCAAATTCCGGGAAATTGCAGTATCATCCTTATTCAAAATTGAAAATATTCAGGAATTTCTGTGCTCTTTCTGTTTTGGGATTTTCAAAGAATTCTCCGGGTGCGCCTTCTTCTACGATCTCACCATTATCCATGAAGATCACTCTGTTGCTGACTGCCTTGGCAAACTGCATCTCATGGGTCACGATGATCATTGTGCTTCCCTGTCTGGCAAGATCCAGCATAACATCAAGCACTTCACGTACCATCTCCGGGTCAAGGGCTGCTGTTACTTCGTCAAAGAGCATGATCTCAGGATGCATGCACAATGCGCGGATAATGGCAACACGCTGCTTCTGTCCACCGGAGAGCTGTCTGGGATAACTGTCCGCTTTATCTGCAAGCCCTACTCTCTCGAGAAGTTTACGGGCTTCTTCTTCTACTTCGCTCTTCTGACGTTTCTGCACTTTCACAGGTGCGATCACAATGTTATCCAGAACTGTCATGTGAGGAAACAGATCATAGCTTTGGAATACCATGCCGATTTTCTGTCGGATTTTCGTAATATTTCTGCTGTTTCGGTCTATCTGCTCACCATCCAGGGAAATGGTTCCACCCTGGATCGGTTCCAGGCCATTGATGCAGCGAAGGAAGGTGCTCTTACCACATCCACTGGGACCTACAATGACTATGACCTCTCCCTTTTTGACTTCTACACTGACATCCTTCAGGATCGTCTGTCCGTCATATTCCTTTTTCAGATGTTCTATTTTTAACAATGCTTCTTCCATCATTGACTTCCTTTCGTTATGAATTCCATTTCTTCTCGAGATATCTGGCTAACATACTGATAGGCCAACACACGATAAAATACAGCAGGAAAGTAACAAGATACAGTCCAAATGCTGCATTTGGGCTGGTCATTCTGTTCGCCTCTATGATCTGCTGTGCAACTTTCATCATTTCCACTACACCTATCATCAACACTAAACTGGTAGTCTTGATCATACGTGTGATCAGATTGATCGATAATGGCAAAAGTCTGCGAACTGTCTGTGGAATAATAAAATATACATAGGTCTGTACCCAGTTAAAGCCCAATGCCTGTGCGCTTTCGTATTGATGTCTGGGAATACTGATCAGGGCACTTCGCACCAGATCGCCCATTTCTGCGGTTCCCCATGCTGCAAATACAATAACAGAAGATACTTCACCGGAAAGATTCCATCCCCAGATCCTGGTTGTTCCAAAAAATACAATGAACAACAATACCATCTGTGGCATAATTCTGATAATCTCCAGATATAATCTGGTAATAAATCGTGTTACCGGATTTTTCCAGGTCATAATAACGCCGAGAACGATACCCAATGGCAGACTGATCGCTATGGAAATCAGGCTGATCCTGCCCGCTACCCAGAGTCCTTCAAGCAGTCTGGCAAAATTTCTTCCCTTAAATAAAACCTCAAGCCCCAAATCCGGCATGACGCATCCTCCTTTCCAATATGCTTCCAAGGATCGATACCGGAAGCAGGATGATCAGATAAAAGACAACCAGAAGAACCAGACTTTCTGCTGTTTTATAGTATAATCCGATCAGATCCTTGGCTGTAAACATCAGATCCATCAGACTGATCGCAGAAAACACACTGGTTTCCTTCAACAGGAAGATCACATTGGCTGTAAATGCGGGCACGCTTACTGACATAGCCTGCGGCAATATAATATAGATAAGTGCCTGCTTCTTTGTCATTCCAAGGCTGTAGGCACTTTCTGTCTGTACTTTATCAATGGATTCCAATCCGCTGCGGAAAGTCTCAGCCATATAGCTGCCGCCCAGAAAAGTCATACCAGCCACACCACAGACTGTTGCATTTGTTGCAATTCCTATTTTGGGTAATCCATAATATAAGAAGAAAAGCTGTATCAGAAGCGGAGTGTTTCTGGATAATTCAATATAAACTGCTACGATTTGTCTCAAAACCGGAATCTTATAATACTGTATCAATGAACACACGAAACCGGCCAGAACAGCAAGTACTATGCCGCTCCAGCCGATCTGCAGTGTAAGGATCATCGCTTTTTGAT
>CAYRAW010000239.1:0-4930 GCA_964422225.1 uncultured Roseburia sp. | reverse complement strand
AATTTGGCTTCCATGTGATCGATCTGTATCAGGAGGGCTTTATGGACTGCAGCACACAGGAGTGCAGTGATTACTATCTGGATGATGGACTTCATCCAAAGGATAATGGCAATATTGTATTAGGAGAACATATTGCAGCAGAGCTATCATTATATTATAGCCAAAAGCAATAGAATGAGAAATGAAAGGCAAGGTGTGTGAATGGAGAGTTTGAATCAGGTGGAAGCAGGAATTTTACTTTGGGTGCAGGATAACCTCCGAACAGAATGGTTAGATCATGTAATGCCTTATATATCCAAAAGCAATGACAGTGGTATTCTGGCAATTATTGCGGTAATAGTTCTGGTAGCATGGGGCAGATACCGGAAGGTGGGGCTTACAGCAGCCGGTTCATTGGGAGTGGAATTTATTATTGTAAACTTACTGCTCAAACCTAATGTGCATCGAACCAGACCATTTGTTGTATTGGAACAATTACAACTGTTAGGTTCGCTTCCTACGGATTTTTCATTTCCTTCAGGTCATACAGGGTCTGCGTTTGCTGTGGCTACGGTTATGCTGTTATGTATGCCGGCGAAATATGGGGTCACTGCTGTTGTAGTCTCAGCATTGATTGCATTGTCCAGACTGTATAATGCGGCACATTATCCGACAGATGTATTGACTGGCATGATAATTGGAATACTGACTGGTGTAATTGCCTCCTGTATTTATAAAAAGTATAGTAAGAAACATGATTTAGGAGAATAAACGATCGTGCAGATAATTCATTGGGGCATATTATTGCTGCTTGTAATGATAT
Source organism: uncultured Roseburia sp. (assembly GCA_964422225.1). GTDB lineage: Bacteria > Bacillota > Clostridia > Lachnospirales > Lachnospiraceae > COE1. Next base: position 4,128 of record CAYRAW010000239.1, on the reverse strand, counting down.
TGCCTCTTTTTCTGGGAATGATTCCGGTCAAACATATGAATAAGTTGCAGAGAACACCTGCAATGGCTTATGCTTGCGGGTGGTTTGTGAGCTTTGCTGTGTTTGAACTGGTTTCCGTTCCCTTTATTTTATTAGAACAGAGCTTTTCGCTTGTGGTAGTGGTGTACACAGCAGTTATACTGTTGCTGCTGGCGGTGTCATTATGGCGTGGGCGAAGTGTATGGCAGGAGTTTGGCAGGGAAATAAAGGAATTAAGTCAAGGTTCCCTGTGGGAGAAAGCAAGTTGGATCATAGTAGTGGTATTGATCGCAGCACAGATGGTGATTGCCATATTCTGGGAATATTATGATGGCGATGATGCTTATTATATTGCAACATCTGTTGTAACAGATACTTTTGACACCATGTATCTAAGGGACAATTATACAGGATACCTTTATCCGCTGGATGCCAGACATGCATTGTCACCAACTCCGATCTATCAGGCATGGTTGTCCAGGTTAAGCGGCATCCATCCCGCAGTCATAGCCCACAGCGTGTTAAGTGCAGTGTGGCTGTTGCTGATGTATTGTGTGTATGGACAAATAGCCCGCAGGTTATTTCCAAAGAAAAGGGAATACAGATCTCTGTTTATGATTTTTCTGTCTTTGTGGTTCGTATTTGGTAATATATCGCTTTATACGGCAGAGACTTTTGCAATGACAAGAACCTGGCAGGGAAAAGGACTTATGGCTGGGATCATACTTCCTGCATTACTGCTTTGCTTTCTGTATCTGGCTGATGATAAGCCGCAGAAGGGCATATGGATGCTGCTATGTACGGTGATCATTTCCGCTGTATTTGCTACCAGTATTGCATTTATGCTGATTCCTACGCTGGCAGGTGTGGCAGCTGTTTTATTGTCCTGGCGCAAGAGAAGTATTAAGCCACTGCTGCAGATTGGAGCATGCTGTATTCCATGTTTGATATTGGCAGCATGTTACTTGCTGGCGAAGTAGGAGGTAGATATGAAAGCTGCGCTTACAACATTGTGGGAAGATATCATATTATATAATAACAACCGTTTTTTAATAATTCTGTTTCTGATATCACTGGTATTTCTCTGGTTTACAGAAAAGGACAAGAAGATCAGGCTGATTCTGGTCTATTTTGTGACAGCGATCACGGTAGTTTTTCTATGCCCATTCTATGCGTGGATTGGAATGAAGGTGGACGAGCAGATATACTATCGTGTATTCTGGTCTATTCCTGTAGGTATCCTGGTCTGCTATAGTGCAGTCAGAGCAATGGCACATTTTAAGAGAATGATAAGCCGTATTCTGGTTGTGGTTATGACAGTGATCGTGATCTGTTTAAATGGAAAATGCGTTTATACGAATACTTTGCATTTTAAATCGGTAAATGCATATCATATGCCTCAGGTTGTAATAGATGTGGCAGATGCCTTAAAAATGGAAAAGTATAAACCTATAGTAGTTCTGCCTTCGGAATTACTGCCTTTTATACGGCAGTATTCAGCAGATATTTTTACGCCATATGGAAGAAATATTATTGAAACACAGTGGAATTTTTCAAATGAACTTTATGATGCAATGGAAGCATCGGAATATGATGCACAGGAAATTGCACGATGTGCCAGAGAAGAGCACTGTGTCTATGTTGTACTCTCTTCGGTGAAGCCGATGCAGGGAAGCATGGAAGAACAGAATTATTTTCAAAAGGATCTGGTGGGCGGTTACTATATTTATATGGACTATAATTATTACGAAGTACTCAGAGATCAGAACCTGTTGGATGAAGCCGACATTCTGCCTGAGGACAGAGGTGTCTCTGAATGAAGAAAGGTATCAGTATGAATGGAAATAAGATAAAATGGAAAAACGTGCTGCAACTGCAGGCTGTAGTAGTGATCTATACAGTATCAAGTGTTATGGCAAAAACTGCTTCCATGCATAAAGACAATAAAATGTTGTTCCTGATTTTCTTTGGACTGGAGTTTGTTATGCTGGGAGTGTATGCGATTTTGTGGCAGCAGATGATCAAACGGTTTGAACTGTCTGTGGCGTATGCGAACAGGGCAATGGCAATTCTGTGGTCTATGATATGGGCTGTCATCTTTTTCCATGATCAGATCACGGTGAGAAATCTGTTAGGAGTAGCCATCGTAATCGCAGGAATTATGTTGATCAATACGGATAAGGAGGAAGTACAATGATCAATCCATATATTCTGGGGATGTTTCTTAGTGTGACAGTGGCTTCTTTCTCACAGATTTTACTTAAAAAAAGTGCTATGAAAGCTTATGATTCACCTATTCGCGAATATTTGAACATATGGGTCATAGGTGGCTATTTCCTGCTGTTTTGTTCCATGTTGATAAGCTTATGGGCATATGGTGGTGTGGATTATAAGAATGGACCGGTGATCGAATCATTGGGCAATGTATTGGTTCCGATTTTAAGCTTCGTATTTTTCAGGGAAAAGCTGAATAAACGTAAAATTACAGGCGTTCTGTGCATTATGATCGGAATCATGGTTTTTTATTCATAAACTTGTATGGAAAATTGAAAGAATATGGACAGGCTATGGCAAAAAATGGTTAATTTGTGTTTTTTATTGTATTCATTTATGCAATTTGCTATACTGAAAGAATTGAAACAGATGATATAAGCAAACAGGAATTGGAGGTTGTCTCTAGGACGCATAAGGCATGAAGAGAAAGAAGACATTTGGATTATTTGGTACGAACAAGAGAAGACCAGCTTGCGAAGCTGATAAAGAAATAAAAGAATATTATGATACATACGAAGAAGAGAAATACGAATCGGAGGAATATGATCCGGACGAAGAGGATGGGGAGTATTACGAAGAGGATGAATACATAGAAGCATATGAAGATGATATGGAGTATGATGGAGATTCTGAATATGAGGAAGATGTAGAATATGCTGAGGATTCCGGGTATGAGGAAGATGTAGAATATGCTGAGGATTCCGGGTATGAAGAAGATGCTGGAAATGTGACATATGATGATGCGGTAGAAGGCTATGCGGATGAAAATACATACATGGAAGATGATGCCGAAAATGAGTATGAGGAAGATTTTGAATACGAAGATGAGGCATATTATGACGAGCCTGTTGACTATACAGATGATGATATAGAGACAGAAGACGATGATGTCTATGATGAAGAGTATTATGAGGAAGAAGAGGAATGGGAAGACGATGCCTATGATGCCGGATATGCTGCATTTGAGAGCAGTGAACACCCCCACGGACCTCATGATAAAAAATCATTTGACTGGGGAAATGTATTAGAACATATAGGTGAATTTCTAAGGAATATGACAGCTTTTGATGTGATCATAGCATGTACAGGAGTTGTCCTGTTAGTGGCTGCTATTGTTGCGGGAAGTATGGTCTTGGCAAGCAAACATGTGGATGAGCAGATAGCGGCAATCGTTCCGGTGGGAACAGAATTGAGCAGTGTGGGTGTTGTCGGCGAAAGTGGACTGCTGGCAATGGCAGATGCCAGATTGAATGCGGCAACGCAGGACTCTACGGAATTTGAAGATGTCGTGTATTCTACAGAAGATTCCTCTGAAGATGCAGTAAAGGTCAGTGTTAATTTTGAATCTGTTGAGAGAGATTTAAAAATACGATTTACAGATGCCTCTACAGGACAGTTGATCACGGGTACGGCTTTTGAGGTCACTCTTACGAGTTCAAAGGGAAAGCAGCTTGTACTGGTAGATGAGGATATGGACGGTATTATTTATGCTGATAATATCAATCCGGGTAAATTCGATGCGATCATCACATCAACAGATAAATACAAATTCCCAACGACAGCCCAGCAGATCACAGTTAAGGATAAAGTTGAGTATGTTGTGATCAATGTCCAGGATGAAGTGAAATCCGAGGCACAGGTAAATGTAGCGGCCGAAGATACGCAGAAAGCAGATGCTTCCGAGGAAGAAGTAAAATTGACAGATACAGTAGAATGGGTAGAATCTACCAAGACTCTGATCAGCGGAACGGAAGGTTATCTGCCGGTAGATAAGACTACGATTCAGGATCCGTCGGCATCTTCAAGACTGGGAAGAAGTATTTATTTATTTGATGG
>CAYRAW010000238.1:0-5035 GCA_964422225.1 uncultured Roseburia sp. | reverse complement strand
TAGAAATTTTATAAAAGGGAGAGAAAAAAGTGGCAGGATTTAAGATACCCATATTTGAAAAGGGTTCTGTATTAACACAGGAAATGCTGGAATCTTTAAAAGGATATGCAGTAGACTTGGGAAATTTGAGTTATACAGGATATTCTGATGGAATTTTATCAGGATGTCAGGTAACAATGTCAGGAAATATGCTGTATATTCATAAAGGAATACTGATATATGGACAAAAGCTGTATTTTTTATCTAAAGAAATGAATATTGTTGTAAATCCAGGAAATCAATGGCAGGTTTTACGTATCAGAATTGGTAATATGAATAAAGCCAAAAATTTTCTCATTGGTGACATGCAGCTTGAATTAACGTCAGATGTACAGGAAAGCAAAGATAAAATAGAAATATGCAGATTCCGTTTGCAGAACGGAGCATTACTTCGTAATAATTACAGAGATTTTCAGGATCTTACAACCGAGTTTGATACAATAAATGAAATCTATGCGCAATGGTCAGGATATGAAAAGTCAACAGTCTCTAATCGGGTACTGAAAGAGTTTGCCAGAGAAGCTATGAAAAAAGGAGTTAAAGATCCGGCAGATATTGCTTTTGTTACCCAGATTCTGGCACTTGACAGTAAGAGTATGAGTCGAGATGCAATTCAGTTTTATATAGCATCCAGACTACAGAGAAACCATACAGAAATGAGTAATCTTGACATATACAGAGGATTACAGGAAGTATTACGGAATGTAGGTAAGCAGGGAATAGAACACAGAACGGCTCCCAGAGGAATGGAAAGACGCATTATTGTAGATTAGTAAAAAAGAAGGGTTTATATTATGGCATACAAAGATGAGGAAATATTAAAGGCAAAAAGAGAAATTGAGCAGGCAGAAAAGAAAATAGAAGCAAACAAAAATCAGGAGGCAGAGGCACAGGAATCTATTTATGATGAGAAAGTGCATATTATTGGTGTTGAAACACATTTTGAAAGAAGACAGATACCTGAATTGAAAGTAAGTATATATATGCCGGAAAATTTCTTTCAGTTAGCGGATGATATCAAAAAACTGATTTATCCTGCTGGTAATGCACCAAGCCATGTATTTGCAGGAGAAGATATCAACTTTCAGATGGCACTAAGCCAGACAGTCCATAAGGTTCCGGACAGTGGAATGAAGGAATTCGTAGATACCTCTGCACAAATATTACAGGCTATTGGACCTAAGGTTACAATAGTTGAAAAAATTGTAGAGGAAAAAATAGATGATAATGGAGATTCCTTCCATATTGGAATGCTTGCTTTTGTATCCAAAGCTGTAGATATGATGGTCTATAATATACAATATTTCGTAAGTATAAATGGTCAGCTATTACTTGGAACCATAAACTTTCCAAGTAAATTCAAAAAGAGAATGATTCCTATGGCGAAGGAGATTATTCGCAGCATAGAAATTATAAAGACAGAAGAAGAGTAAAAAAGAGAGAGTCATTTAGGAGGTTAAGTGATGGAACCAATTACGTATTTAAACATACAGGTTGAGGGAGTGACATTTACAAGACTGTTATCATTGGAGATCAAGCATAATGTAAATGAGCATGGGGTAGCTAATATTTCAGGTGAAATGTCTATTGAAGCAGCACAGGATTATATGAATCGTGCAGATGAGAAAACCGCTGTTAAGATATCAACAACAGCACAGGGGCAGCCGAAGGTTCTGTTTTATGGAGTTGCGACCAGTGTAGGCATGCAAAAAATGAGCAATTATGCAGTGGTACAGTTGGTAGTTACGTCCACAAGTGTTTTATTAGACTATGAAAAGAAAAATAAGAGTTATCAGAATACAAGCAAGACATATGAAGAAATCATGACTCAGGCAGTAGCCGGACAGGCAATGATACAAATGCAGGTAACAGATCGTGCAACAGGCAGTATTATTGTGCAGTGTAACGAAACCGCGTGGGAGTTCTGTAAGAGGATGGCATCCAGACTGAATGCTCCGGTTATTACATCAATCAATGCCCAGGTGCCGGTGTTTACAATAGGTATTCCAAAGAGAGGAAAAACATATCCATTAGCAGATGTGGAACTACATACAGAATCCGGCAATTTGTCCAGTGAGGAATTTATGGCTCAGGACATGTTAGGAACAAATATAAAAACAACACAATATATGTTCCTGGGAGAGGCAATTTCTCTTGGAAGTGGTAATCAGAAAGTCTCAGGAATATCAGCTACGTTAAAGAGTGGCATGCTGATCAGTACCGTATGCATTTCAACAGAAAAGAGTTTCGCACAGCCTACAGTATCAAATACACAAATATCCGGCAAGATGTATACAGGAATTGTACAGGCTGTTCAAAAGGATCAGGTTCAGGTTCATCTGGTTGACATTGACAGCGAATATGATGCGGGGGGAAATGTATGGCTGCCGTATTCAACAGCCTATTCTTCCAGTGATGGCAGCGGCTTTTACTGTATGCCGGCTGTGGGGGATCAGGTTCGCGTTTTCTTCCCGGGAAGTAATGAAGGAGAAGCATTTGCTGCCAGCAGTGTAAGTGTTAATTCTGCCCCGGAGGTTACAGATAAGCAATGGACTGGTCCGGAAGGTAAACAGATCCTTATGACAAAAGAAGGAATATATATTACGACCAATGCAAATGATAATAAAATTTTCATTAACCTGACAGATAAGGATGGAATTACAATATCCAGTAATAAAAATATAACAATATGTGCAAAGAAAAACCTCTCGTTGATTTCTAATGATACCATTAATATTAACGCAGAAAATGATATATTGATCAGTTCAGCAGAATCTTACATTGACATTAAGCCGGAAGGAATTGAGCTTGGTGCAGAGAATGTAGTAATTAAGTAGGAGGAAGCATGGAAATATCGATAGCAGAATTTGAGGAAACATATCTGCCGGCTATGGAAGAAGAGTTTAAGCAGGATACCATGGACAGCATTATGGAGCAACATGATTCTATCTGTAAACAGTTATGGAAGGAAATGGAGACAACTGCAAAATTTGCGATGAAATTCCAACAACAGATTCCCATACCGATGGGAGAAATACAGATTTCTCTATTGCAAACCTCTCTGTATCTGGGTAAACCACAGATAGGAATTGCAGCTTATGATATGAGAGGTATTTATGGTAATGAATTATTTCAGATTAAATATGATGCTTCATGGTTATTTACTCAATGGGATAAATATCAGAATAAAATCCTGCAAAAGATAGAAGAATTACATGCAGAAAACTATATTCACATTGAGTCGGTCAGACAGATGATGTACAAGAGCATTACTTTTCTGATACAAAGTATGTGTGTACTTGCAAAGTATCCATTAAGGGAGTTTGAAAAACTGGAGACTGCTGATGAATTATTATTAACAGACAGTTTTAGACTGACAATAGGCGGATATCGGGACTGGAGCAGGATATTATATGTCAGAAGACCACAGTTGGATATATTTTTTCATGACTCTTCAGAATCATTGTGTTACTGCAAGTTTAATGAGGCTGTATATAACCACAAGGAATTTGATAAATTAGATTTGAGGTATACAAAATTTGTCAATTGTGAGTTTGTACATTGTGATTTTCGAAATGTTGAATTTCAGGATGTTGTTTTTGAACATTGCAGGATTTACCATTGTACCTTTGAAAATGTGAACTTTAGTGGTGGTACTTTTATGGATACTACGCTTAAAAAGAATGTTTTTCATGAGATCATATGGCATGAAGAACCCGAAGATATCAATGAAATTGAGGATTTCTATAAGGGTGTGGAATTTATAGATTGCATAACCGATGATGAAACAATTTTAAAAGAGGGAGTATAAATATGGAATATTACCTACTAAAACAGAACAGCAATGTAATAAATCCTATTAAAATACTGAACATGGATTCCGGCATATATACGACCCAAATGACTCATAAGGATTTCAGACAATTGGATAAGGTCAAGGTTGCATATATTCAGTATGAAGCAACACAGGAGATTCCGGATATCTTAACGCAGCCTACTTACATGGTATCAGATGTGATACGCAAGGTTATGAAAATGTATGATGATCATATTTCTTTTAAAGCAGTACAGGTATATCCGAATAAAAAGAAAGATATCGAAGTAGCAGCAAGAACCTATTGGATTTATGATTGTGTTATGGAAGACTGTCTGCACAGAGATACGGTAATTTATCCTAATGGTGCTGTAAATGAGATTATTCTTGATCAGCATAAAATAAAAGGGAGAGATATTTTTCGTATCAAAGGAATTGTAGAAAACAAGACGATCATATCACTGGCAGTAGCAGAAAGTATTTTGCGGCGTAATCCATACGGAGTAGGAATAGAAAGGGTGAAGGTGAAGTAAATGGCAGCAGGCAAGAAACAATATGTGTATAGACTTATGAAGGCAAAATGCTCATGTGGAGATCAGAAATTTGAACAGAACCTGAACCTGCCTTTAGATCATGGCGTTATTTATCAGAGTGAAGACTATCCACTGATGAATGCCAATGATCATGTGGCAGACCAGCATATTCTTACATTTGGCAGATGTAAATCCACCAGTAATCCGGGTGGAACAGCAGGGTTTCTGGCAGATATTCTCACATTTGGTATAGGAAGTGAAATCCTGCAGTCCACGATTGGTACTCCTTGTAAACCTATGACCGTCACTCCATGGATCAATGTAGATGAAGACTATTTTATTGATGGTGCACCTGCATTAACACTTGAGAGTACATTACCCTGCTATTATGGTGGAATCATAACCATAGTTATGGAGAAGACCGAAAGCACCGATTCAGGTGGAGATGATACATCTAAAGAAGATAAAGATATTAAAGATCAGCTACCAAGCGAGGTACAGGAGAAGATTGACAGCTTTACAGATGATCATGCAACTAACCCACAATCAGCAGCGGATGACGCATTAGCGGCAAGTGCTGCCGAGGTCGCTGCCAGTGTACCGGGAGCGGAGGTTGGGATGATTTCACCCACCAACATTCCAAGACCGG
>CAYRAW010000237.1:0-5039 GCA_964422225.1 uncultured Roseburia sp. | reverse complement strand
GAATAATGCATATTCTTTTAGCTTACAGCATTTATCTAGGAGCTCCATATTATGTCCATAATTAATATTAAACATATGAGCAACAACTTCAACATCCGGAGAAACTGTAGGTTGCTGAAATGCATCAGATAACCGAAGTTCTTTTTTGTCTTCAAATATAATTTTAAATAGCCGGTCTTTATAAGTTCTGTTGACAATTACGCTTTCTTCCATATATTTCCTCCAATATCGTATCATATATCTGCTGAAAGCGTAGTATTCTATTACTTGTATTATATGCTATCTTGATATTTTGTACAATGACTTTTGGGATGAGAATGTAGATGTTGCCAGAACGGAATAGATGATAGTAATAATTGAGCCTTCAGCAGATGAAGGCAATTATGCATGAAAGAAATCCAGATTACAAGTTAAATGTAAAAACTCGTACTGAAATGTAAAAACGCGTACTATTAAAGTAAAAAGACTGACACAATATTGAAAAGACTGACAAAATACGATATACTTAAAGAAGAATGGGATTAATTTGATTAATATCAGAAATGGAGGTTAGCAATGAGTCGTTTTTTGGTAGCAGGTTTTATTCAGATAGAAACAATTGTGAAGGTAGATAAATTGCCGGTGCCGTATTCCTTTTTTACCAGTATTCCGGATATGATACATACGGATCTGGGCGGTGCAGGTTATAATGAAGCGAGGGCGCTTATCTGGCTTGGAAATCAGGTAGATTTTATGAGTATGATCGGTAAAGATGTGGACTTCAGGGATCTTGAGAAGCTTGCCAATCAGGATGGAGGGCATGAACTGAATTTCTCATATGTACTGCCTAAGCTGGAAACTATGCCAACATCAGTTGTTATGTATGCAAATGGTGAGAAACAGATATTCGAAGATGTAAAAGATATCAGAACTGTAGAGTATGACAGGATCCTGTTTGAAAGGCAGATACAGGATAAGGATATGGTATTGATCTCTGACTGTAATTTCTGCCGGCCGTTAATTGATCTGGCAAAAAAATATGATAAGCCACTGGCTGTCAATGTCAGAAGTATGCGGAGAGAGAGAAGCAAGCCCAAGGCTGATTTTCTTCAGGCAGCTGATATTCTTTATGTGAGTGATGATGATCTGGAAAGTGATCCGTATGCGTGCATAGATGAATGCAGAGATCAATATGATCCAGAGATCATGATCGTTGGGCTTGGCAGCAGAGGAGTTATTCTGTATACGAAACAGGATAACAGCATTCTGGAATATAAATCGGTCAAGACGGTGGAAATCGTCAATACAGTGGGAGCAGGTAATGCGATGTTCTCAGCCTTTCTGCATTATTATGTGAAGACTGGGGATGCGAAAGAAGCGATTAAGAATGCTTTGATGTTTGCATCCTGCAAAATCGGCTATGTAGGAACTTCAAGAGGATTCATGACAGAGGAAGAAATAGAACACTGGAAAACTCTGATCTGGAAATAGATAAATGAAAAGACATGGAAAACAGATTATACTGTAGTCCATGTCTTTTTATAACCGGAATTATTCTTCATATATATAACGCAGGAATGTAATGGCATTATCTATGCTGTCAGAATTTACGATAAAGCCAAAGTAGGCTGTCATACCGTCATAGTAATGGTACTCCTGTAACTTGGGAGCATCACTTACATCAATACCAAGAGGTAAAGTTTCATTCGTTTCTTCATTTGTATAGTAATAGAGCTTATCTTTAAATTTATCCATCAGGTCATCAGGAAGGATCGTGGTCACATCAGAAAAGACTTCACTCTTTGAGTAATAATCAAAAGCTTCTTTGCCGCCAACAATAACATCCAGTTCCTTGGATGCAATGACAGCCATACTTTTCTCAATATCTATATATCCACTATACATATCGCCGCCAGATGCACTGTAACGCATGGTAGCATCAATATAGGCATCATGTTTCCTGGTATCTATACCGGCATATTCCACGAAATTATCCAACAGTTCCGTACTGGAAGAGTCTCCTACGTTGTTAAAGAAATATGCTGCAAAAGCGGTATCATCAGGTGCAGTGATCATGGAATAGGCAATGTAGCCTATCAGTACAACAACGGCAATGATGATGAGAGTTGCTTTCAGATAATATTCTTTAAAGTAAGCCGCCTTTTCCTTAAAGGGGGCATTTTTCAATTTTGCATTCTGTTCTCTGATCTCATCATGCATATTTTGATTTTTGTCACGGTTTTTATTGTATACTTCCATTAATATTTACCTCGTCTATATGATACTACTAATCATATATGTATGTAGGCAGGAATGTCAATGTAAGGGACTATTAATTTTTTCTAAATCTTGAAGATAACATTGATTTGTACTAAGATATAAAGTATTATTTGTAATAGACAGACCATTACCATATGGGGAATAGGAAGGATAAGACTTATGAATGACAGTTACAAAGAACTATTAGTAAGAAGAGAAAAAAGCACAAAGGATACGTTACTTAGGGTAGTGAGCATTATTCCTACTGTTTTAATAGGAATCCTTACACTTCTGACAGGTAATATCCTGTTCTTTATCGTAGCAGTAGCTTTTGGCGTTCTAGATTATTTTGTGTTCCAGTGGACAGATATTGAATATGAATACCTGTATCTGGACAAAGAGATTTCTATTGACAAGATTATGGCAAAGACAAGAAGAAAGAGAGTTCTTACCATTGATGTAAATAAGATTGAAATCCTGGCACCGGAGAAGTCATATCAGTTGGATTCTTATCGTAACAGACAGGTAAAAGCAATTGATTATAGTGCAGGTCATGATCTGCCTGATCAGAAACTTTACGTAATGTTTTATGAAGGCAGCCAGAAATATCTGCTGAATCTGACAGATGATTTTGCCAAAACAGTGAAGGGAATTATTCCTAGAAAGGTATTTTTGGATTGACATTTTTGGCAGGTTTTTGTATAATCTTGAACAATTAGAGTTTATATAATTTTTAGAATTTAGGAGGAAGAGAAATGGGTCAGATTATTGGCGAAGGAATTACATTTGATGACGTACTTTTAGTACCCAGCTATTCACAGGTAATTCCTAATCAGGTTGACTTGACAACATGGTTAACTAAGAAAATCAAGCTTAACATCCCTATGATGAGTGCAGGTATGGACACAGTTACTGAGCATAGAATGGCGATTGCCATGGCTAGACAGGGTGGTATCGGTATCATTCATAAGAACATGTCCATTGAAGCACAGGCGGAAGAGGTCGATAAAGTTAAGCGTTCAGAGAATGGCGTCATTACAGATCCTTTTTCCTTAACTCCGGAACATACACTTGCAGATGCAGATGCATTAATGGGTAAGTTCAGAATTTCGGGAGTTCCTATCACAGAAGGCAGGAAGCTTGTAGGTATCATTACCAACCGTGATCTGAAGTTTGAAACAGATTATACTAAGAAAATCAAAGAATCCATGACTTCTGAGGGACTGATCACTGCAAAGGAAGGCATCACACTTGAGGAAGCTAAGAAGATCCTTGCTTCTGCAAGAAAAGAGAAACTTCCTATCGTAGATGATAACTTTAATCTGAAGGGACTTATCACGATCAAAGATATAGAGAAGACGATCAAATACCCTCTGGCAGCTAAGGATGCACAGGGCAGACTGTTATGTGGTGCCGGTGTAGGTATTACTGCTAATGTATTAGAGCGTGTTGCTGCACTTGTTGATGCCAAGGTCGATGTAGTTGTGCTTGACAGTGCTCATGGTCATTCAGAAAATGTATTGAGATGCCTTAGAATGATCAAGGAGAAATATCCTGATCTTCAGGTTATTGCAGGTAATGTAGCAACTGGTGAAGGAACCAGAGCTTTGATCGAATCTGGAGCAGATGCAGTCAAGGTCGGCATTGGACCAGGTTCCATCTGTACAACACGTATCGTTGCAGGTATTGGTGTACCTCAGATCACTGCAATTATGAATTCTTATGCAGTTGCAAAGGAATATGGTATTCCTATTATCGCAGATGGTGGTATCAAGTATTCAGGAGATATGACTAAGGCTATCGCAGCAGGCGGTAATGTGTGCATGATGGGCAGTATCTTTGCAGGATGTGAGGAAAGCCCGGGAACATTCGAGTTATTCCAGGGTAGAAAATATAAAGTATATCGTGGTATGGGCTCAATTGCAGCTATGGAGAACGGTAGTAAAGACCGTTATTTCCAGTCAGATGCAAAGAAACTTGTTCCGGAAGGTGTAGAAGGACGAGTTGCATATAAGGGAAATGTAGAAGATACTGTATTCCAGTTAATGGGCGGTCTTCGTTCCGGTATGGGTTACTGTGGAACATCTACCATTGAAGAACTTAAGGAAAATGGTAGATTTGTTAAGATTTCTGCAGCAGCTTTAAGAGAGAGCCATCCTCATGATATTCATATCACTAAGGAAGCACCAAACTATAGTGTAGATGAATAAACAATATAACAAATAGGAAAAGGGGAATATTGCTGTAGTTCAAGCAGTAATGTTCCCCTTTCTTTTATAGGAGATAACATGTATCTAAATGAGCTGGATAAGTACAACACAATTACCATTCAGGCGCATGATAATCCCGATGCAGATGCGATAGCAGCGGGCTATGCCTTGTATGTATACTTCAGGACAAAAGGCAAAAAGGTCACGCTGATCTACAGCGGACGGTATCGAATACAAAAGACGAACCTGCGGTTAATGATAGATAAACTGGAGATCCCAATTGAATACAGAGAAATGCAGGCTGGTCATATAGATGGATTACTGATCACTGTAGATTGTCAGTATGGAGCAGGAAACGTGTACCCTTTTACGGCAGATGCGATAGCGGTGATCGATCATCACCAGAAAGAAATCCATACCAATAATCTGGTAAGCTGGGAGATTGCATCGAACCTAGGAAGTTGTTCTACTTTAGTCTGGCGTATGCTTCTGGATGAACAGTTTCCTGTTAATGATGATATACGTTTGGGAACTGCGTTGTATTACGGATTATATCGTGATACAAATCAGCTCTCAGAAATATGCTATCCT
>CAYRAW010000236.1:0-5042 GCA_964422225.1 uncultured Roseburia sp. | reverse complement strand
CTCTGATCAATTCCGTAGAAGTAGGTGACAGCGTATTAACTACAAGTGGTTTTTACGGTATTGTGATTGATATTACAGATGAAGATGTAATTGTTGAATTCGGTAATAATAAGAATTGCCGTATTCCTATGAAGAAATCTGCAATTGAACAGGTAGAAAAGCCTGATGCTGAATAAATAAAAAAGCCGGTGAATACCGGTTTTTTTTGTATATGCAGTTATCCTAAACATTCCAGCAGATTATACATAGCATAGCTAAACGGTATAGCACTTTTTTATGTATACGGTTGAAATTTTATGGCGAATGTAATATGATAACCTTATGTCCTTGTATAAATATACATACATTCCATATGAGAAGTATAAAATATGGCATGACATTTATATACAAAGAACAAATTTGCATGCGTGACAACGCAAGAGGAGAATCAGAATGAACTTGAATATTGTATGCATACCCGGTGATGGTATTGGCCCTGAGATTGTTACCGAGGCGAAAAAAGTATTAGATAAAGTTGCTTTAAAATATAATCATACTATTAACTATCAGGATATTTTAATGGGTGGTGCTTCCATTGATGCATGTGGAGAACCATTGACTGATGAAGCGATTGCAACTGCCAAGGATGCAGATGCAGTCTTGATGGGTTCTATCGGCGGCAATACTTCTACGTCACCATGGTATAAGTTACCACCTCATCTAAGACCAGAAGCAGGATTGTTAAAACTACGTAAATCACTGAATCTGTTTGCTAATTTAAGACCTGCCTATTTATATAAAGAGTTAAAAGAAGCGTGTCCCTTACGTGATGACATTATTGGTAACGGCTTCGATATGATGATCATGCGTGAACTTACAGGCGGTCTTTATTTTGGTGAGAGAAGCACAAAGGAAGTTGATGGCGTGATGACAGCAGTAGATACTCTGACCTATACAGAAAACGAAATCCGCCGAATCGCGATCAAGGGCTTTGATATTGCAATGAAGAGACGTAAAAAAGTTACCAGCGTAGATAAGGCAAATGTTCTGGACTCTTCCAGACTTTGGAGAAAAGTTGTAGAGGAAGTTGCAAAGGATTATCCTGAAGTTACCTTAGAACACATGCTGGTTGATAACTGCGCTATGCAGCTTGTAAAAGACCCGAAGCAGTTTGATGTCATTCTGACAGAGAATATGTTTGGAGACATTCTGTCTGATGAAGCAAGTATGGTAACAGGTTCTATCGGAATGTTGTCTTCCGCAAGTTTAAATGATACAAAATTCGGTCTGTATGAGCCTAGCGGCGGTTCCGCGCCTGATATTGCAGGCCAGGGTATTGCCAACCCTATTGCAACGATTCTCAGTGCTGCCATGATGCTTCGCTATTCCTTTGATCTGGATGCAGAAGCAGATGCTATCGAGAAGGCTGTTAAACAGGTATTGGAAGAGAACTACCGCACCATTGACATTATGCCTCAGGAAGAGAGCAAGCGCTCCACGGTTACTCAGGTAGGTACAGCCCAAATGGGCGATCTGATCGCAGAAAGAATATAATTGGAGGAATACACATGAAAAGTGATAATGTAAAAAAAGGGATGCAGCAGGCACCTCATAGAAGTTTATTTAATGCATTGGGCTTCACAGAAGAAGAAATGCAGAAACCCATGGTCGGAATCGTAAGTTCCTATAATGAGATCGTACCAGGACATATGAACCTGGATAAGATCGTCAACGCCGTAAAACTCGGCGTTGCAGAAGCAGGCGGCGTTCCTGTCGTATTCCCTGCGATTGCAGTATGTGATGGTATCGCTATGGGGCATATCGGTATGAAATATTCTCTGGTTACGAGAGATCTGATCGCGGACTCTACAGAATGTATGGCTCTTGCACATCAGTTCGATGCATTGGTCATGGTACCCAACTGTGACAAAAATGTTCCCGGTCTTTTGATGGCAGCCGCAAGAATCAATGTTCCTACCGTATTTGTTTCCGGTGGTCCTATGCTTGCCGGGCATGTAAAAGGGCAGAAGAGAAGTCTGTCTTCCATGTTTGAAGCAGTAGGTTCCTATGCAGCCGGAACCATGACAGAAGAGGATGTACGTGAATTTGAGGAAAAGGTATGTCCAACCTGTGGTTCCTGTTCCGGTATGTATACTGCCAACTCCATGAACTGTTTAACAGAAGCATTGGGTATGGGACTTCGCGGTAATGGTACGATCCCTGCTGTATATTCCGAAAGGATCAAGCTTGCCAAGCATGCCGGCATGGCTGTTATGGAAATGCTGCGTAACAATATCCGTCCCCGAGATATCATGACTAAGGAGGCTATTCTGAACGCATTAACTGTAGATATGGCACTTGGCTGCTCTACAAACAGTATGCTCCATCTTCCTGCTATTGCACACGAAATCGGGTTTGATTTCGATATCGCTTTTGCAAATGAGATCAGTGAAAAGACACCTAACTTATGTCATTTAGCTCCTGCCGGTCCTACTTATATGGAAGATCTGAACGAAGCGGGCGGTGTCTATGCTGTTATGCGTGAATTATCTGAACTTGGACTTCTGCATGAAGAATGCATGACTGTTACAGGCAAGACAGTAGGCGAAAATATTAAGAATGCTGTAAATAAGAATCCTGAAGTCATCAGACCTCTGGATAATCCATATAGTACTACAGGTGGTCTGGCAGTCTTAAAGGGTAATCTGGCTCCGGATGGCAGTGTAGTAAAACGTTCTGCAGTTGTAGCAGAAATGATGGTACATGAAGGTCCTGCCCGTGTCTTCGAATGTGAAGAGGATGCGATCGCAGCGATCAAAGGCGGCAAGATCGTAGCAGGAGATGTCGTTGTGATCCGCTATGAGGGACCTAAGGGTGGTCCTGGTATGAGAGAGATGTTAAATCCTACCTCTGCAATTGCAGGTATGGGACTGGGCTCCAGCGTAGCACTGATCACAGATGGTCGTTTCTCCGGCGCTTCCAGAGGTGCATCCATTGGTCATGTATCCCCTGAAGCTGCTGTAGGTGGACCTATTGCACTGGTAGAAGAGGGCGATATCATTGAGATTAATATCCCGGCTCTGACACTGAATGTCCGTGTATCAGATGAAGAGCTCGCAGCGAGAAAAGCAAAATGGCAGCCTAAGGAGCCAAAGGTTACGACCGGTTATCT
Organism: uncultured Roseburia sp.; assembly: GCA_964422225.1. Classification (GTDB taxonomy): domain Bacteria; phylum Bacillota; class Clostridia; order Lachnospirales; family Lachnospiraceae; genus COE1. The sequence continues at coordinate 1,891 of CAYRAW010000236.1, read as the reverse complement.
TGCAAGATACAGAGAAATGGTTACCAGCGGCAATCGCGGTGCTATACTTCAGAATCCTAATAAGAACAACTAGATGAATGATACTTAGGAAAGGCATGGTGCTGATATGTTACTGACAGGTTCACAAATCGTAATTGAATGTTTAAAAGAGCAGGGTGTCGATACTGTATTTGGCTATCCCGGCGGAACAATCTTGAACGTATATGACGAATTATATAAACACAGTGATGAGATTCATCACATTCTGACTTCCCATGAGCAGGGCGCTGCTCATGCAGCAGATGGATATGCAAGAGCTACAGGCAAGGTAGGTGTGTGTCTGGCCACGAGCGGTCCGGGCGCTACCAATCTGGTTACAGGTATTGCGACTGCCTACATGGATTCTATTCCTATCGTGGCTATTACCGCTAATGTAACACTCCCTATGCTTGGCAAAGATTCCTTCCAGGAAATCGATATTGCCGGCGTAACAATGCCGATCACGAAACACGGTTATATTGTTAAAGATGTAACGAAATTGGCTGATACTTTAAGAAAAGCCTTTAACATCGCCCGCTCCGGCAGACCCGGTCCTGTTCTTGTGGATATCACGAAGGATGTAACAGCGAACACCTGTGAATATACTCCACAGAAGCCGGAACCGCCTGTCATCAAAAATAAGTATTCACAGGCGGATATTGATACAGCGCTGGAATTAATCTCGACCTCTAAGAAGCCTTACATTTATCTGGGCGGTGGTGCCATTGCATCCGGTGCATATCGTGAAGCGAAAGAGTTTGCTGAAAAAGTCGATGCACCTGTATGTGATACCCTGATGGGAAAAGGTGCTTTTGATGCCAAGAATCCTGCCTATACCGGAATGATCGGTATGCATGGAACCAAAACTTCCAATTATGGAGTAAGTGAATGCGATCTGCTCATTGCACTTGGAGCCAGGTTTTCTGATCGTGTTATCGGCAATGCTAAGAAATTCGCATGCAATGCCAAAATCTTACATATCGATATTGATGCTGCTGAGATTAATAAAAATATCCATACGGATGCATCTGTTGTAGGGGATTTAAAAACAATTTTAAAGGAATTGAACAGCAAGCTTACCCCGGTTAAGCATGCAGAATGGCTGAACCACATTCAGGAACTTAAGGCTAAATATCCTTTAAAATATGATGACTCTAAGCTTACCTGCCCATATATTATTGAAGAACTTGACCGTGTCACAAAAGGTAAGGCAATTATATCTACAGATGTAGGGCAGCATCAGATGTGGGCTGCGCAGTATTATCAGTATACAGAACCGCGTACCTTCCTTTCTTCCGGCGGATTAGGAACTATGGGCTACGGCTTGGGTGCATGTATCGGTGCCAAAATGGGCAGACCTGATAAGATCTGTGTTAATATTGCCGGTGATGGCTGTTTCAGAATGAATATGAATGAACTTGCAACTGCAAGCCGCTACAATATTCCGATCATTCAGATCATCATCAATAATCATGTTCTTGGTATGGTAAGACAGTGGCAGACTCTTTTCTATGATAAGAGATATTCACAGACTGTACTTGCAGATAAAGTGGATTTTGTCAAAGTTGCTGAAGGACTTGGCTGTGAAGCGATCCGTGTTACGAAGAAAGAAGAAGTAGCACCTGCGCTGGAAAAGGCAATTTCACTTGGCAGACCAGTCGTACTTGACTGTATTATTGAAGAGGATGACAAGGTATTCCCTATGGTACCCGCAGGTGCCCCGATCAGTGATGCCTTTGATGCCGAAGATCTGGCTGCCAGACAGTAATATATAATAATAGTTGATATGTGTATCTATCCAGATTACATATAGATTCGTGTAATGATTCAATCTATTTTTGGATCGCTACGCTGTGGGAAATAATGTTATGAG
>CAYRAW010000235.1:0-5071 GCA_964422225.1 uncultured Roseburia sp. | reverse complement strand
CGTTAAAATGTACTGTTACCTTCTCCGGAAGTTCTACAGGTTCTCCCAGGTTTACAGTAAGTTCTGCACTATCTATACTGTCAACTGCCAATGCAGCACTTGCGCCTGTTCCAACATATTTGAATACATTAAGTGATGCCAGTGGGTGTCCTGTAAAGTCAAACATTGCCTGATTATCCCATGCACTGCCGCCATACCACTTACCGGCATCATCAGGATCATATTCTCCCGCATAGCTGCTTGCCCAGCCTGAACCGTTCTTTTCCCAGATAGTCTTATTCTCCGCAAGAATATCAGATGCATTATCTGCATCCGCATCATATACCTGTACCGGTATCCATGCCGGTTCCCAGTAAAATGCACCAATACCTGCACTTCCTACATCTGCTACTGCTGCCATAACATCTCTGACCACATTCGCCTGTCCCTGAACTGAAGCTGCGTATCCGCTCACCAGATCACTGCTCTTTGCGATCGTATTGGTATGTCCATCACCATCTTCCATTGTATAAGCATATGAAGTTTCTGCTACCATAACCTTCTTGTGATAAGTGTCTGCAATGTTCTTTAAAACACTGGTAAGATTAGAAGTCGTTCCATGCCAGAACATATAGTAGGAAGAAGCAAATACGTCATAATCCACCTCATACTTATCTAACTGCTTCGCAATATTGGCATAATTACCGCTTCTCTCCGGATTGGTAAAATGAACTGCTACCAGAATATCCTCATCAATATCTCTGACGGCTTTGCTGCCTGCGTTGAACAGCTTACATTTATTTTCCCATGAAGTCTCTCCACAGATTCCGTTATTCGTCTCATTACCGATCTGGACCATTCCAACATCCACACCTGCTTTGATCATCCTGTTCAGACTCTCTTTGGTATATTCATAAACAGCCTTTTCTTTCTCATCTACAGAATAATCACTCCATGCCTTAGGTGCTTTCTGTTTACCCGGATCAGCCCAGAAATCTGAATAGTGGAAATCGATCAGCACTTTCATTCCGGCCTTCGTTGCACGCCTGCCCATTTCAATGGCACTGGTTACATCATTATTACCGCCGCCATAACCATTTCCATCAGAATCATACGGATCATTCCATACACGAAGTCTGATGTAATTTACACCTGCGTCTGCCAATACATCAAAGATATCTGCTTTATTTCCATCTGTATCATAGTAAACGACACCACTTTTTTCATTTGCCAATACAGAAGAAACATCTACACCCTTGATAAAATCAGCGCTCAGATTGTTTATCTTTTCCACATAAATATCTGCTTCAACAGGTTTATCCTCATCTTCGTCCTCTTCCTGGGCATCTGTATACAGCGTCAGATTATCAATGTCACCCCAGTACGCAGCCGGAAGTTCCCCGGATATTGTGATCGTAAGGCTGCCGCCTTCAAATTTAAAACTTCCTGTCGTATAGCTGTTCCATACATCCCAGCCTGCTGTTTCCACTACATCTGACTCACTAAGTATGTTTCCATCTCCGTCTTTTACAGCCATCTGCAGACCACTTGCTGTTTCCTGTCCGTCTGCATCGATACTGACATAGTAAGTACCTTCCTTCAGGTCTGTGACCTCATACGTCAGGCTGACTTCATTTCCTGTGCTGTTGCCATTATACAGATGCAAAACCTGTGTTGTATTATTCTTCATCCACTGGTCAGTCTTTACTTCCCATGCGGAACTGTTATCCCATGATGCAAAGGAAATTGTCCAGTTATCTGCATCTCCATCTTCAAAATCACCATTTTCAAGTTCATGAACGTGATATTCTATGCTTTCATCGATCTGAACTGTTCTGGCTGCTGCCAGCTCTGCAATTTCTGTTGTTTCCTCTTCTGTTGTCTCTTCAATCGTTTCTTTCTCAGAACTTTCAATGTCTTCCTCAGATTCCTCTTCTGTTGACTGCTCCTGTTCTGATTCATCAGATGTCTGCTCCTGCTGATCTTCTTGTGAACTCTTTGTCTGCTCAGAATCGGCTTCTTCCGTATCAGATTCAGAAGCTGCCTGTGTCTCTCCTTCTTCTGCTTCGACAGATTCTTCGACCAGATCAGCACCCTGTGCTGCTTCCTGTGCATAAACATAACCATTCCCTGCTGTGCCAAACTGTGACATCATCAGAGCTGCTGCCATTGCTAATGCAACCATACGTTTCCTGTCTCTTCTTCTCATATATTATACTCCACTCCTTTTTGCCACCAATTATGTGTATATTGCGCAATCGGTTGCTCATGTCCTTAGTATACTATTGTATGTTTTGGTTAACAATGGACAGAAAAACGTTATTTATATATCTATTTCGTACAGTTTGTACAAAAAGTATGCGCAACCATATAAAATAGTTGCGCATACTCGTTTTTTATTTATTCTGTTGTAAGGTAATGAATTCATCAATCATATCTGCAAAGGATTTCAGGCTTTCTCTCCAGAAGTCCTTGCTGGTCAGGTCGATTCCTGCTACAGCAGCAGTATCCTCGACACTCATCACACTCGTTGCATGAAGGAACTTATTATACTTAGGCAGGAATGCCTCTCCCTCTTTGAGATACTGTGAATATAATCCCATGGATAACATTGCTCCAAAAGCATACGGGAAATTGTAATAGCTTAACTGTTCTGAATAATAATGTCCTTTACAAGTCCACATATATGGATGCATATAGTTTGCATCCAGTCCATCACCATATGCCTGCTTCTGTGCATCCAGCATTATTGCCTTAAGGTCCTCCGGCATCAGGAATCTGTCTTCACACGCATTAAATACACTGTCCTCAAACAGGAAACGTGAATAGATATCACAGATTGTCTGTGTGGTATTCATCAGGAAGCTGTCCAGCAATGCCAGTTTCTCTTCTCCTGTGGCTTTTGCAATAGCGAGGCATGTAATATGTGTTTCATTGAAAGTGGAAGCCGTCTCTGCTACCTGCATCGGATATTCTCTGTTCAGAATTCTGTGCGTACATGTCTGTGTTCCATGATATGCATGTCCAAGCTCATGTGCCAAAGTATCCACAGCATCAAAAGAACCGTTGAAGTTCGTCAGTATTCTGCTCTGTCCTGCATGAGAAACCTCCAGACAGTAAGCTCCTCCGACCTTTCCTTCATGAGGATAAAAGTCAATCCATTCTTCATCAAATGCACGTTCCATCATATCTGCCATGTCTTTGGAAAATACACTGAAACTGTCGATCAGACACTGCTTTGCCTCTTCCAGCGTGTACTTTTTCTCACTCTTGCCAAGAGGTGCCAGCATCTCGAACCAGGGTAATCCGTTATGATATCCCAGATATTGCGCCTTTGCACGCATGTATTTATGGAATGCAGGCAGATATTCCTGCATAGCGCCCAGCATGGCATCCAGCGTCTCTTTCTTCATATGAGACTGTTCCAGTGTCATCGCCAATGCTGACTCATAACCTCTCTCCTGCGCAAGCATACGCACCTGACTCTTAATATTGTTCAGTGCATATGCGATGGGTCCTTCTATCTTGGCATAAGAAGCCAATTCTGCTTCATAGGCACGTTTACGAACCGCACCATCAGGATCATTTGCCAGATTTCTGACTGCCGGTAATGTAATCTGCTTTCCATCATAATCAACCTTTACCGTTGAGGTCAGATAATCAAATAAACTGCTCCATGCTTTGCCACCGGAGAGGTTCATTTTGGATATCATGGCTTCCATCTCGTCCGAGAAGAGATGTTTTGCATTTTCTTTGGTATTTCTTAATAAAAAGGCATATTCTGTAAGCAAAGGCTGCGATGCGATGCACGCCTCTAAATCTTCTACTCCTGCAATGTACTTGTCAATGGCAGACTGGATCTTCGCTGTAGATGCATCAATTTTTCTTAGTTTACCACGGTAATCCATTGTTTTACCATCTGTAGTATCAACGGAACCACGAAGTTCCAGATATTCAGCCAGCTTGAAAAGGACATTGGCATATGCTTCTTTTGCCTCTATTATGGTTACCAGTCCCTGTTCATCGTTCTGTTTCCCGGCAGCCTCAAGAGCAGTTTCCAGCTCTCCTGCATATTTCTTTAAAAGCTCAAAATCCGCCGCAAAAGCCGGATCATCATAGCCTTTATAATATACGTCTAATGACCATTCTGTGTTCATTCTATATAAACCACCTTTCTGATTTCTGTCACTTCTGTCAGTTTATCATATCCCCCTGTTACTGTCAAAGCAAGCTGTGGTGACTTACTGGGAATCCTCTAATTTTCTGCGGATCTTGAGCATTTGTTTGTCTATCTTACGAATGGATTTGGAACATTTTAAGAATTCTTCTTCACATTCGGAAATATTCTTATTACTGGTTTTATATACAAAATGATGTTCTATATCTGACCAGAAATCCATTGCCTGTGTACGGATCTGTATCTCGACCTTTATCATCTGCCCTTCTATGGGAACTCTCACGATCAGATGCAGACTCTGATAACCGCTTGCCTTGGGCTTCTTCACATAATCCTTAAGCTTAACGAACTCATATCCTGAAGATGCCCTCAACAGCTCTGCAACCTGATACATGTCATCCAGAAAATAGCATACTGCCCTGACGCCTGCGATATCATTTAATTTTTCCGCGGCATTGTCTGCATCTGCAACATATCCCTTATCCAGCATTTTATTAAGGCAGCTCTGTGGTGTCTTCACACGCCAGGTAATTTCCTTGATGCATATCCATCCCCTGTTTGCTGTCATTTCCTTATTGATCGCCCCCAGACGCTCTTCTACCAGCCTGCATGCTCTCTCATATGGACCGCGTCTGCCCTCTTTCTCCCATTCTTCTATAAATTGTGCATACGTATCTATTATCATTTCCATTCTTATGTTTCCCCCTCACTAACGCTCATTATATCACACAATTTAATATTTTATTGTAAAATTCTCGTACAATTTATGTAAAAAAATAGAGTAAATCATTTAAATCTACTCTAAAAAATCTGGTAATTCCGCTATCCATTTCTCCATATTTTCCGAATAATTTTCAAACATTAACCTGAATTATTCACGATCACGCTATGAAAGTGGCTAAAGACCGCATTATT
>CAYRAW010000234.1:0-5083 GCA_964422225.1 uncultured Roseburia sp. | reverse complement strand
CGCAGGCACAAATTTGCCGTGTGAAAAAACTTCCATATATGGTTTTTTCACACTAATGCCTGCAGCGTTTGCTGCAGGCATTCATACTATTGTCTAAGTTCAATACCAAGTGCTTCTAATCCGTTAAGTATTTTCTTCATAGCCCCAGTCACGTCGCCATCTTCCAAAGTTCTGTCTTTTGCTCTGAACGTAATTGAATAAGCGACCGATTTGAAACCCTCTTTGATCTGGGAGCCTTCATAAATATCAAATAACTCATAACCTTCCAGGATCTTGCCACCACGCTGTTCGATGACATCTTCGATATCTCCTGCCAGAATGGACTTTGGAACTACCATACTGATATCACGGATTACAGCAGGATACTTGGCAATTCCTTCATACTTTCTGTCAAAGGAAGCAAAAGGAACTACTTCAGGCATATCCAGAACTGCTACATATACTCTGATACCGATATTGTAATTATCTGCTACATCAGGATGTATTTCACCAAGGTAACCGATTACTGTATCTTCATATTTGATCAACGCCTGACGACCCGGATGTAAAAAAGGCTTCTTAGCATCAGGATCATACTTGGCTTTCTTTCTCATGCCAACGCTTTCCAGGAATTCTTCTACAACACCCTTCATTGTGAAGAAATCGCCATCGCCGTACATACCCAGAGTAAACTGCATTCTTTCATCCGGATAATCTGTCAAAGGAAGAGCCTTTGGAATGTATATATTACCCAATTCATACAGACGTACATTCTTGTTTCTTCTATTGTAATTAGTTGACAGTGATGTCAGAATTCCATTCAGAGAGATTGTTCTCATAACTGAGAAATCTTCACCCAGAGGATTAGAGATTGTTACTGCCTTACGAAGCTCGCTGTCTGCTGGAAGTAACAGCTTATCAAATACCTTAGGGCTTTCAAAGGAATAGCACATACCCTGTGAGAAACCACAGTACTCTGCGATATCTCTGGCTTTTTCTTCTACTCTCATCTTGAAAGAAAGCTTACCTGTTGTAGCTTCGCCGCTTGGTAAAGTAGTAGGAATCTTATCATATCCATAGAATCTGGCTACTTCTTCTGCGATATCTGCAAAGCCTTCCAGATCCTGTCTGAAAGAAGGTACTGTAATCAGGTTAGTCTGCTCATCATATACAAGTTCAATGCGTTTGAAGATTGTAAGCATGTCTTCTTTTGCAATATCTGTTCCAAGGAATTTATTGATACGCTCCGGTTCAAAAGGAATCTGTCTTAACTCCTTGAGTGGTTCACATACGTCTACCATACCATCTACAACTTCACCGCAGCCAAGTTCTTCGATCAACTGGCAGGCTCTGTTAATTGCTTCTTCTGCGTTTCTTGGATCAAGTCCCTTTTCAAAAATACCGGAAGCATCTGTACGAAGTCCTAATCTCTTGGCTGATTTTCTGATATTTGCACCATTAAAGGTTGCAGCTTCGAATAATACTGTAGATACGTTATCTGTAATCTTGGAATTCTCACCACCCATGATACCTGCAATACCAATCTCTTTTTCAGCATCACAGATCATAAGAACTTCTGAATCCAGCTTTCTCATCTGTCCATCCAAAGTCTGGAACTCATCGCCGTCCTTAGCACGTCTTACAACAATCTTGTTGCCTGCGATTGTGCTTAAATCATAAGCATGCATAGGCTGTCCATACTCTTCCATAACATAGTTAGTGATGTCTACCAGATTGTTGATTGGTCTGATTCCACAGGCTGCCAGTCTTCTCTGCATCCATTCCGGTGATGGTGCAATCTTGATGTTCTTGCATACTCTTGCACAGTAACGTGTACACAGGTCTGTGTCTTTTACTTCTACAGAAATATATTTGTTAACGTCCTCACCGTTGCCTTTTACAGATACAACAGGTGGAACAAAAGGCTTCTTAAAGGTAGCGGCTGCTTCTCTTGCAATACCCAGAATGCTGTAGCAGTCAACACGGTTAGAAGTAACTTCATATTCTACTACGGTATCATGTAAGCCTAATGCTTCGATTGCATCCTCACCAGGAGTTACCGGTTTCTTGAATACATAAACACCGTTTTCCGGTGCTTCCGGATACATTTCTCTGCTGGAGCCAAGTTCTTCGATTGCACACATCATACCATTGGAAGGAACACCTCTAAGCTTACCAGCCTTGATCTTAATGCCTTCTTCTGGAAGAGGACCACCGTCATGTCCACCGGCTACTCTACCACCGTCCAGAACTACAGGTACATAATCTCCTTCGTGCAGGTTAGCAGCACCTGTTACGATCTGAATCGTTTCTGTTCCTACGTTGACCTGACAGATGATCAGCTTATCTGCGTCAGGATGGCGCTCGATCGACTCGATATGACCTACTACGATCTTTTCCAGATTCTTGTCTAATCTTGTAAATCCTTCTACTTTGGTTCCAGACAAAGTCATGGCATCACAATACTCGTGATCACCGACCTCAAGCTCTGGCACATATGCTTTAATCCATGATAATGGTGTATTCATTTTCTATTCTCCTTCTATATCTATTTGATTAATGTGGAACTGCAGACTCGTAAATACTTCGTATTTACTCGTTTCGGGCTTGCGCCCTATATCAAGGAAGAAAAATAATGCTTTTCAAGCAAGCTTGAACGCCTTTTTTTCTTCCTCTATTCCATTAATGGCGAACTGCAGACTCGTAAATACTTCGTATTTACTCGTTTCGGGCTTGCGCCCTATATCAAGGAAGAAAAATAATGCTTTTCAAGCAAGCTTGAACGCCTTTTTTTCTTCCTTGCTGCAGTTCTTGAGGTTTTAAAATTGTTTCAAAAATCTGATATCGTTTTCGTATAACAGGCGCATATCGTCAATTTCGTATTTTAAGAGTGCGATTCTTTCAAGTCCTACACCAAATGCAAATCCTGAATATTCTTCCGGATCAATGCCGCTCATGCGGAGTACCCTTGGATGAACCATGCCACAGCCGAGAATTTCAATCCAGCCTTCACCTTTACAGAAACGGCAGCCTTTTCCACCACATTTAAAGCAGGATACATCCATCTCTGCTGATGGCTCGGTAAATGGGAAGTGATGAGGTCTGAACTTAACCTTGGTATCTTCTCCGAAAAGTTCCTTGGCGAACTCAGCCAGTGTTCCCTTAAGGTCAGCAAAAGTAATATTCTTATCAATAACAAGTCCTTCTACCTGATGGAAGGAAGGAGAATGTGTTGCATCTACTTCATCAGCTCTGAATACTCGTCCGGGAGCGATCATACGGATAGGCAGTTTGCCTTTTTCCATCTCATGAACCTGTACACCTGATGTCTGAGTTCTAAGCAGCATCTCACCATTTATATAGAAAGTATCCTGTTCGTCTTTGGCAGGATGATCGGCAGGAATGTTCAATGCTTCAAAGTTATAGTAATCCTTCTCAACTTCTGGTCCTTCTACGACTTCATAACCCATACCGATGAAGATTCTCTCTACTTCTTCAAGAGCGATCGTATTAGGATGACGATGTCCTACATTATTCTTCTGTGCAGGAAGTGTAACATCGATGACTTCTGCCTTCATCTTGGCTTCACGGATTCTGCGCTCCATTCTGGTCTTGGCTTCATCCATAACGTGCTCAATCTCTTCTCTGGCTTCATTCACCATCTGACCTACCTTAGGTCTCTCTTCCGGTGCTACATCTTTCATACTCTTTAATACTGCTGTTAATTCACCCTTTTTACCGAGGAAATTAACACGTACATCATTGAGTCTGTCAAGGGCATCACTCTCATTAATCTGACGGATTGCTTCCGCTTTAATCTGTTCCAACTTTTCTTTCATTTCCTGTCTCCTTCTTCCATACAATGTACCGGGAATCCTGTAAGATATAAAAAATCCCTTATAGCCTAAGCTATAAGGGACGAATATATCGTGGTACCACCCTGTTTCCCATTCTGTGTTCTCACAAAATGGCTCACAAAAAACGTAACGTGTTTCTACGTCTCTGTCTACTGATTGCTTCAACAGAGCTGCTCCGGTGGGAAATTCAATACTATATCTGAACTTAGAGGGCTTACAGCCGGTGACCCTCATTCTCTGGCAGAAAATATAGTTCTACTTTGCACCTTCTATGCATTTCTCATATATTGTCATGATAGACAATTCAGCCAGGAATGTCAAGGGGGAAAATTGCAAAATTAGCCTATTAATACCTTTTTCCCCTGAAATGCAAAACCATAATGCCTTATATGATCCTGCTCTATTCCCAAAGATATCAGTTCGTTATCATACTGCTTCTCTTCTATCTGATGCAACGCTGACTGAACAGTATCTTCCAGACATTTTTCCTCATCTATATCCAATGCCTTAAATTCCAACACATATGCAATTTGCTTGTGATCTCTTGGGATTATCATTACATCATATCAGCAAAAATCTGGCACCCCTTGCTTAATGATTCGATAATTCTTCTATGCAGATATCCTGATAAAAGTACTTCAGAATCTCTCCATAAGTATATCCCGACTGTGCCAGGCATTTCGCACCATTCTGGGACATTCCAACGCCGTGTCCCATGCCGCCTCCATGGATTATGACCTTCGATATGCCGCCCTCTTCACTGATACTCTCCAAATAGAAAAAGGCACTGGGCAGCAATTCTCCCATAGAATATGAAGAGCCATCCTGTTTTATAAGAATATCTCCCGGTGTTGCCAGCACAGTTCTGATGCAATGCTGTGACGAAATTATGATTTGAAAATGCTCTGTATCGATGGCAAGTCTGGTCACCATGCCACTGTCAGAACGTCTGGCTACTGAAATACTTCTTATACATTTTTCTTTTAAAAGCTGCTCCGGCGATTTACTTTCAGATTCTATCTGAATTTTATCTGAATCGCTCTGGTACAAATTCCAGACTCTCTGCAAGAAATTCTGTACATCTATGTTTTTCTCATAATTCCATCGAAACCATGGTTCCTCTTTTTCTGCAAAATTTTGACTTTCGCAGTCAATCGTATTTTGAAAATCTATTGAATTACATGGTTGTCTGGAATCCATTGGACGATCCACTTGGTTAGGCATACTCAATTCTTTCACGATCAGAT
>CAYRAW010000233.1:0-5090 GCA_964422225.1 uncultured Roseburia sp. | reverse complement strand
GTAGATACAGGTTATTCTTCCTGATTTTCTGGATGACATATTTACCCGCCTGCACTCCCATTCCAAATACATCTATATTTACTACAGTAAGCCTTGGTTTCAGTATTTGTGAGAAAGGGAAATCGTCAAACGTAATAACTGCCATTTTCTCAGGTATTGGTATATGATGATCATGCAAAGCAGTTACGCAGCCATAAGCAATGTAATTATTAGCACATATGATAGCATCCGGCTGATTCTCCATTGCCAGTATACTCTCCATCATTCGATATGCTGCATCACATTCTGATTCACCATGCAGCACATAGCCTTTCGGTAAAATTACATCATGCTCATTTAATATAGATAATACACCATCCAGTCTGTGCATCGATATCTGATCTTCTGTAGTACCTCCGACAAAAGCCAATGACTGATATCCTTTCTCTAGCAGATGCTTTGCTGCTAATTCACCTGCCAGACGATTATCTACATCAATCCAGCAAAAGTGACTGGTAAAATTGGGATTGCCAATAACCAAATGTGGAATAGACAATTCATAGATCAACTCATCCAGTTCTTTTGATAATACAGAAGCATGGATCACAAAACCATCTGCCTGCTGCATTTCATAAGCCTGCCTGATAAACTCACATACTTTTTGTGGTTGAACACTTTTTACGATCAGGGAATATCCTTTGTCTGTCAGTGTGTTTTCCAATCCACACATAATTTCAAACATATGAGGATTGGAAAAACCTGTATTCATTCCAAGACTTGTTACAAAAATAACTGTCTTAGTTGACTGGCTAGCAAAATTCCTTGCTCTCTGATTTGGCAGATAATGCAGCTCTTCCATTGCCTTTCTCACACGCAAAGCAGTCTCTTCAGATATGGAATATGATCCATTCATAACTTTTGAAACTGTTGCTGTTGAAGTCTGTGCAGCCCGTGCTACATCCTTAATTGTCACTGCCATATCATACCTCTTTTCTACTGCTTTATTCCTGAACCAGCGCTACTACATATCCATATGGATCAAGTATATTATCCTTCCACCCTTCCTGCATTAATATTTCTGCATTTTCAGGTATCGGACAGGTCATTTTTGCTTCTTCCATATTTAAAAATATCATAACACGTTGTTTCTCATATGTCCTTTGAAATCCATACAATCTGCTGCCTGCCACAGCATTCAAAGTATGGTAATCGCCCTGTGTCAACGCCTTTTGCTGTTTACGCATTCTAATTGCCTGTTCAAAAAAGGCATACAATTCATCCTGCCTGCCCCAAGGCATAGGTTGACGATATTCCTCTTCCCTGATTCCCGTGACACCAAGCTCATCTCCATAAAATACTGAAGGTATCCCAGGAAAACACATCTGAAAAACAATAGCCAACTTATATCTTCTTCTGTCTTCCCCACATACTGAAAGGAAACGGCTTACATCATGACTGTCAAGAATATTCAGCTGTGCATATACTGTCTGTCTGCGGTAACGCATTCTCATGTCTGTTACCCGTCCGTCAAACTCCGCAGCATCAATAGAACCTTCTGCGAAGAAACGTTTACAATGCTTTCTAAAATCATAATTCATTGCGGAATCAAAGATTGTTCCATCCAGCCAGTGATTAGCGCTTTCCCATACTTCACCAATCAGTATCGCTTCAGGATTTACTGCTTTTACTTCTTCATGAAATTTTCTCCAGAAGCCATCATTTACCTCACTGGCAACATCCAGTCTCCAGCCGTCTGTATGAAACTCTTCTACCCAGTATCTTCCAACTTTACAGAAATACTCCTGAACCTGCAAATTAGCAGTATTAAGCTTTGGCATTAATCTCTCATATCCAAAACATTCATAATTGGGATAGTCCTCGCCATTGTCAGGACGGATAACCGGGAACTGCAATCCATAGAACCAGTCTTTATATGCAGATTGTTGTCCCTTCTGGACTACATCTTCAAATGCAAAGAACCTCCATCCGCAATGATTAAATACGCCATCTATTATTACTTTAATCCCATTCGCATGAAAAGTCTCCACCAGCTCCTTAAAATCTTCATTTGTTCCAAAACATGGATCAATATGAAAATAATCTATCAGATCGTATTTATGATACTCTCCTGCTGCAAAAACAGGATTGATATAAATAGCATTTAGTCCCAGCTTTTTAATATAAGAAACATTCTCGGTTATTCCTCTGATCGTGCCGCCAAGTTTGCCGCGAACTGTCTGCCCTTCCCATTGTTTCTGACTTGCCTGACCACTGATTTTTTCCCTGCCCGTTGCAAAACTATCCGGGAAAATATTATAAATGACCGCATCCTGCGCCCACTTAGGGGGATTAACAATATCTGCCCTGTGGTTAAAAGGAAGCTGATAATATTCTGAACGATCATCTACCGGTGTCTCACAAAAACAATCTCCATAATATAATATTTTTTCTGTTCCATCATCCAATTCAAAGTAATAGCATAACCTCTTATACGGATTTTCCAAAATCACTTCATAATAATCATATAAAGGTGCCTGCGCTATTATCTTCATTTCAACCTTTGTAAAAATAACGGGTGTTTTTCGACACGCCCTGTCTCCATAATACAATGTGCATTTCCTCAGATCATCTTTTGCGGTCCTTAATCTTATCACCACATGGGATTCATCTATACCGTATGCATATTGTGACATGGGAATATGTAAAATAGCACTTTTATTCATAATCTGCTCCTATTATCAAAACTGTCCTAGCCCTTTACACCACCAGAAGTCAGTCCTGTTGTCATGTTTTTTTGTAACGAAAAGAATACTATCAGAATAGGGATTGACACTACAATAGATGCTGCTGCAAAAACAGGCCAGCTACCACTCATTTCTGTTGCCTGCAGGGAATATAATCCCGCTGCTAACGTATATGTATCGGAACCTGTCATGAAATTTACCGCAAAAATATATTCATTCCATACATATACCAATACCATCATTGCAGTTACTGCTATCGTAGGTTTCCAAAGGTAATACAATTTGAAGAACAATCTGCGCCTGAGTTGCACCATCAATTTTGGCAGCTTCTTCTATCTCCGTTGGAATCGTATCAAAATATCCTTTCATATTCCATAACGCGAATACAGCCATAGTCCCTGTATAAACAATGATCAGTCCCGTCTTAGTATTGATCAGTCCCATCGGAGTCAGCAGCTTATATAATGCCGTCATGGAAAGCAAAGAAGGAAATGCATACAAAAGAATCAACAATTTCAAAATAGCATTTCTTCCGGGGAAGTGCTTTCTGGAAAAAGCATAGGCTGCTGGAATTCCTGTTCCCAGTGAAATCACAAGTGTGATCACTGCCAGGATCAGACTGTTTTTTAACCATAACAAGATTGGTTTTTCAAAGAATACTGCTTTATAATTATCTAATGTTAACTGTTTCGGGAGAAACGAAAAATCAGAACTAAGCAAGCTATTATCCGCATTCAATGAAACCGACAGTGCATACAGAACAGGCACCAGTACCAGAAAGCACACAATGATAAAAAATATATTTGCAATAGCCAGAAGGATATTTTCTTTTTGTCTTTTTTTCATATACTTTATACCTCCTGCCCCTTGCTCTTTATATTGGAAATAGAAGAAAATGCGATCAGTACCACAAATATGATCATAGATACTGCCGAACTATATCCATAATTATTGGTAATAAATGCCTTTTCATACGCATATGTCAAGATCGTATGTACATTTGCTCCGGTCTTAGACCCTACCTGCTGTGTCAACAGATAAATTACATCAAACTGTTTAAACGTCGTAAATGTAGTAATGATAACGGATGGTGCGATAATCGGTTTGATCATGGGAATCGTAATATAACGGGTTCTCTCCAGCCAGGTAGCCCCATCAAGCAATGCACTTTCATAATAACTTTTATCCAGACTCTGTAATGCCCCATCAATGATCGTGATCATAAAAGGCAAAGCCAACCACAGATTTACTACCGTACAACTGATAAAAGCCATTACATTGGAGTTCAACCACCGCACCGGTTCCAGCCCAAGCTTCTGCAGCCATTGATTCAAAAGTCCAAACTGTGAATTGTACATTCCTGTTTTCCACAAAAGAATGGACACATATCCTGGCATTGCCCATGGAAAAATCAATAATGTCTTATATACATTTCTCAGCCGCAGGCGTTTGATATTCAACAGACTTGCCATTATAAATGCAATGATAAGCTGTAACACCATATTCACAATTGTCCATAAAAAAGTCACACCAAATGCTGCTATAAAACCATTATCAAACACCAACAGCGCATCTTTATAATTCTCCAGGCCGATCAATTCATAATTATTCCAGTGATATACATTCATATTTGTAAGCGAAATATATCCTGTATATATAATCGGGAAAATAACGATAAGCAAAATAAGTATCAGAGAAGGTGCTGACCATATGTATGCACTAAGAGTTTCCTTTCTTTGTTTCCTGTCCATTTTCCATGTCCTTTCTTCCTGCTATTTCATATTTGAAATAAGCAGCTGTGCCTCTTTCTGCGCTTGTGCTGCACTTTCTGTTACATCTTTGCCACTCATATTCACATCTGTCAGCAAATTTCCAAGAACTGTCCACATAACATCCATTTCCGGAATATTGGGCATTGGTACTGCATGCTGTGCAGTTTCCCTCATAGCCATAACAATCTCATCCGATGTTATTTCCTGCTTTTCATAACATTCTTCCAATGCAGGCGCACATCCACTGGCTTTTGCCAAATCAATCTCTAACTGAGGGTCCATTATGGTCCGCAATACTTTTTCAACAGCATCTGTTTTCTTTTCTGCTGCATTTTTAAGGACCTGAATTCCCTGTACTCCCATATATGGGGCTATTGGATTTCCCATCTCGTCTATAGTCGGCATCTTTGCAATTCCAACATCCATTCCCGACGCTTTTACTGTTGGAACAAGCCATGGACCCGCAATGGTTGCGTGCGCCATTCCTTCTTTAAATAATGTATTTACAGTTGCATATTCTGTCTCACCAGGCATCAGGTCTACGAACTTTTTATGATATTCCAAAGCTGAAATTACCTGAGGTGAGTCAAGCTGT
>CAYRAW010000232.1:0-5096 GCA_964422225.1 uncultured Roseburia sp. | reverse complement strand
ATCAAGTAAAGAAACCCAGTAAAATCAATGGGTTTCGGCGTTTGTCAAACGCCTATCATCAATTTAAACAAAGGAGAATACTCAATGTTATCATTTGAAACAGTTAACGAATTAACTTTAAAAGTAACATGTACCGGTAACGATGTACTTTTTGTTAAAGCCGGAGCCTTTATAGCCGGAGACAATGTTGGTCCAAAAAATTATAAATTTGAAAAAGTATTGCTTGGACCCCAAAATAATATAGGGCAGGCTTTATTAGGACAACTGGTCCGTAGAGTAACAGGTGAAAACCTTCCATTAATGAAGGTTAACTTAAACGGTGATTCTGTTACATACTATGCAGACTATGGTCAGCATGTTGTTATATATCATTTAGAGCAAGGTGAAACCGTTTCAGTCGAATCTGAAAATATTCTGGCATTTACGCAAGATTGCGATTATAGTGTTCGTTTTATCGGTGTTGGTGTACTTTCTCAAAAAGGTCTTGCTACTTCTACACTTACAGCCAAAGGCAGGAATGCATACGTTGCAGTATTATCAGATGGCAATCCAATCGTATTAAGCAATGTTGGTAACAATAATACAATATCTGTAGATCCTGATGCAGTTATTTGCTGGGTTGGCAATGGTCACTGTGATCCAAGTGTAACTGCTGATGTTTCCTGGAAAACATTTATTGGGCAAACATCCGGAGAATCATATCAGTTTGAGTGGCATGCCGGAGCAAATGTCTCTGTTATCATCCAGCCTTCCGAAAGAAAAGGTGGAATCAAAGTAGGTATGGATTAAACCGTAACAAAATTTAAACATCTCCCACAAGGGGTAAATAACAGGCAGAGTCTGATCAGTTTAACTCTGCCTTTATTGTTAATGCTTTCTCTGATAATGCTTCTGAAAAAATTGTATCTTCTTCCATTTCCAGTAGATTTTTTTTACAGTTATACATATAAGTAAATCCAGGTGGTACTATACCATAATCTGCTTCCTCAACCATGGATACATCAAATTCACTATCACCCGCTGCAATTATATATTCAGGATGCAATTTTTCTCTTAATCGATTTATTGCTATTCCTTTACTCAGTTTTTTGGGAACAACATATACTTTTTCCCCATTATTAAAAACATCGACTAACTCTATATCTAATTGTGATTTTAAATTTTGTACCACTTCATAAGGGTCATTGCATTTTGTAAATACAAACAATTTTTCAATGAACCTTAATTCAAACTTTCTTCGTACATCACCAGTCAATAGTGACATTGCCTTTTCTAATTCAGAATTACTTTCATTAACCAGTTGTAATGAAGCTTCATACCACTCATTATCCTGTTCTCCATTAATTAACAGTACACCACCATTACATACCAATGCATACGTGAATTCTCCAATTCCGAGATCAATTCTCTTATATTGTTCTATCGTTCTGGTCGTTGTTGGAATTATGACATACTCTTTCTTTAACATTTCAAGTAAATTATATGTTTTCTTCGTGATAAATGAAATTTCCCTGTCCTGGTAAATTTCAACATTTATTTTTTCTTTTCCAATATTATGTTTATAAGAATAAATAATTGTATTATCCAAATCTGTGCATAATATATTCATTACACTATCTCCTAAAAAGAGGTGTGATACTTCACCGTGTACCACACCTCTATATTTCATATGATTTACTTATCTGGATACAATTGCCTTTCTAATCAAATCAACTGGAATGATCAAGACAGCTAAAGCCATAGAAACAAGTAACGCCTTTATATCAAGCATCATTGTTTCAAATACTTTTCCACCAATCTCAATAATAATTGTCTGAAGGATGAAAATTGCACCCATTACTCTTACAAAGTTCTTATTCTCACCGATATGTTCAAACAGATTGAACCTCTCTGATCTGGTATTAAAACTATTGAAAATAATAGAGTATATAAAGAAAGCAAACATAAATGTTTTCTTGTATAACTCCGGATCAGCACATCCGGCGGGAGTAACAAAACTTGTTATACCTGCAATATCTTCAAGGATCAAAATAGAACCTAATGTAATAAATATAGAGCTTGTTCCAATAGCAGATTTAATATATGTCGTCAAAATATTATCTGTTCTCTTAGCTGGCTGATCTTCCATATATCTATCTAGAATTGGTTCTCCACCAAATGCCATAGCAGCTAAAGTGTCCATAATAAGATTAATCCACAAAATCTGAACAATTGAAAATGGTTCTGTCCATCCAAGGATTGGCGCAATAATATTCATTAATAATGTACTAATATTAACAGTAAGCTGGAAAATAAGGAATTTTCCGACTGATTTTGCCATTGTTCTACTATTAAGTACACAATCCTTAATAGATGTTAAACTGTTATTCAAAATAACAACGTCTCCGGCTTCCTGAGCAACAGCCGTACCATCACCCATTGCAAATCCTATATCCGCCTGTTTTAATGCCGGAGCATCATTAACACCATCACCAGTCATACCACATACATTATCAAGCTGCTGTGAAGCAGATACCAGTCTCTTCTTATCAAGTGGTTTCGCTCTACTTACAACTTTTAAGTTAGGAAGAACCTTTTTAAGCTCATCGTCTGACATTTTCTCTAACTGCTCATGTGTAAGTACAACATCCTTGTTTTCATCTTTCAGTATTCCTGCTTCTTTAGCAATTGCTACTGCTGTTTCTTCTGCATCACCAGTAACCATTACTACCTGAATGCCTGCATGATTTAAAATCTCAACAGTTTCAATGGCATCTGTTCTAACATTATCTCGCAAACACAATACTGCCATAAGAACAGTCTTTCCATTACCAATTTTAGCTACAGAAAGAAGTTTCATTGTTCTCTTGGCTTCTGCCAGCATTTGATCTTCAACATTTTTCTTTTCACTTGCAGTAAATTCTTTTTCTTCTCCATCCGGAAGCGTATAATGTGTTACCTGATCAATAATATTCTCAGTAGCGCCTTTCCAATAAACAATACCATTCTTTAATTTAACAGTAGCACATTTCTTTTCAGAATCAAAACCACTGATATCTTCAATTTTATCAGGATCATTTTTTGAATCATCATAACCATTGTTAATTGCATATGAAAGCAATGCTCTATCCATATTATTGCTTCCTATTGCTTTACCTTCAGATGAAATTTTGGCAAGATTATTTAAAGTAATAGCTTCAATAAATTCTCTGCTTTGAATATTGTCAACAATTTTTCCATCTCCGGTAATAAATTCAACCAATGATAAATTACCCTGGGTAATAGTTCCTGTTTTATCACTGAACAAAACATTCATATAAGCAGAATCTGAGAATGCTGCCTTATGACTGACAAGAATATTTTTCTTATACATTGATTCAGTATTCATTGACTGAACCAAGCTGTTCATCATTGGAAGTCCTTCCGGAACAGCCATAATTACAATAGAAGCCATAAGCATTACTGCCTCAGCCACTAAAAGAAGAACTGTAACAACAGTTATTGCTTCATTTGCTCTAACCAAAGTAAGAACAACATGTAAAATTCCTGCAATTGCTGCCGCTGATACACCTAATTTTCCAATTCCAGCCGCTACTACTTCAAGCTTCAAACTGGAAGTATCTTTTCTTTCTTCCTCTTCACTGTCATCTGTTAAGGCCTTATTGATTTTACCCAGTTCTGACTCATCACCAATAACTGTTGCAACCATGTAGCCTTCACCAGAAGTTACAACAGATCCCATGAATACTTTACTTGCTGAACTGTAATCTGTAGATTCTGCTTCATCCATATTATTGGCAGCTGTCTTGTTTTCGTCTCTCGATTCACCATTCAATGCTGCCTGAGATACTTTAATATGTCCTTCAAACAATACACCATCAACCGGGACCTTATCTCCTGCCTGAACAAGAATTGTATCTCCCTTTACAATTTCACTCGTAAGGACATTAACAAGTTTTCCATTTCTCATTACCTTTGCATAGGCTTTATTGTACTCCTCCTGAAGAGCCTCACTTCTTGAAGTATTTCTATACTCTGATAATGTGCTAAACCCAGTTGCAAGAGCAATCGCTATGATAATGCTGACAATTTCAATGACATCGTTCCCACCTGATATAGCAGGGACAAATACTCCTAATACAGCTAAAACAATCTTCAGAACTAACGCTGCACATAATACTTTAATCCAGATATCGTCAAATGCACCAATAAACATAGACCATAGTGACTCAGTCTCTTTTTTTGTTAATTCATTGGTTCCATACTTTGATTTACTTTCATTAACCTGAGAATCAGACAATCCTCGCATAAATTCTTCCTTTTTAATATCACTCATATATTTGAATGACCTCCTCACTTAATTTTAAAAGAGAAACTGCACCATAGTTCCTCTCATTATCACACTTAAAGCCTGATATTATGCATATCTTTTGCATAACTCTGTAAGTCCAGGATCAGTTGTACCATTTCCTATCGCATTAAATTTCCACTCACCATTATGTCTGTAAACTTCACCAAATATCATTGCTGTCATTCTGGAATAATTCTCAGTCAGATTGTATTTACAAATCTCGTTGTTATTTCTGGCATCTACCAGACGAATAAATGCATTCTCGATCATTCCAAAATGTTGTTTTCTTTGAACAGCCTGGTAAATATTTACAACAATTACAATTTTATCATACTGTTCCGGCACTTTAGATAAATCAATAACGATCTGTTCATCATCTCCATCTCCCGCGCCAGTGAGATTATCTCCCATATGATTTACTGTTCCTGATTTGTGCTTCAGATTGCCAAAGTAAACCAAATCACTTTTATCAGCAAACTTTCCATTCTTTAATAAAATTGCAGATGCGTCACAATCAATCGCCTGTGGCTGTGAGCCAAACAATGATCCAAATATTCCTTTGCCACTTGACTGCTTAACTTCATCCCATCCAAGACCAACAATTATTTTTGCCAATCCTGCATTATCCTTTGACAGACTTACTTTCTGTCCCTTCTGTAAGCTAATTGACATATACTCCTCCTACTTCCTTCCGGCTTTCCACTGCATTCCCCAGTTAAATGCTTTATCCAAGGCCTGATGACCATTGTAAAACTGTACTATTTTT
>CAYRAW010000231.1:0-5098 GCA_964422225.1 uncultured Roseburia sp. | reverse complement strand
TACAGCCTGTACTTTAGGGGTATGTGCTGAACGTAATGCTATTTTCAACATGATTACCAATGGCGAAAATTCTATAAAACGGGTTATTGCTATTAACAGTGCCGGCAAAGCAATTCCACCATGCGAAGCCTGCCGCGAATTTATGACACAGTTAATGCCTGATACATATAGAAATATTGAAATCATGATGGATTATGAAGCTGATAAAATATTAACTCTCGGAGAGTTAACCCCAGAATGGTGGATATAACTATCATTGTGCAAAGGAGAAACGAATGAAATTACTTGTCATAGATATACAAAAAGGAATTACAGACAGCCGACTTTTTAATTTTGAAGCATTTATTGATAATACTACAAGAATCATAAATGCAGCCAGAGATAATCAAATAGAGGTTATCTATTTTCAACATGATGATGGACCAGGAACGGGGTTTTCGATCGGTGATGAAGACTTTGAAATTACAGAACAAGTGAGTCCAAAGGATAAAGAAAAGATATTTATTAAAAATATTAATAGCTGTTTTGGGAATAAGGATTTTGCAGATTATGTTAAAGATGATAATACATTAATGATAGTCGGACTCCAGACAAACTTCTGTATAGACGCAACTGTCAAATCTGCTTTTGAAAGAGGCTATAAAGTTATTGTTCCACAAGGGGCAAATTCAACGTTTGACAATGATTATATGACTGGAGAAATGACCTATAAATATTACAATGATATGATGTGGCCAAATAGATTTGCTACATGTGTATCTGTTGATGAAGCAATTAAATTGATGGAAAGTTAAATTGTAGTTTAAGGAAGAGATTCTAGGTACGCCGCTGGTCTGGCAGTTCGGTTCTTTTGCCACGTACGTGATGTAAGAGTTTCTAAGAACTGCATCTCAAATGCTTAGAGTACAAGCCGAGCGCAAAACTCGCCCTACGGGCTCAAACAGTTGCGCCTTGGCTTGCAAGCATTTGTTCTTTGTTCTAAGAAACACTAAACATCACTCCCTAAGCTGCATTTACCGAACTGCTGGATCAGCGGCTGTATACAGAAAATTTTTCATTTCACTATTTGTAGAAATTTCTCTAGGCAGCACCGGCTTCTGTCAATTGGTTCTTGTGAACCTTAGGAATGGCTGTTAGTACTTCTTAGCAGCAAGGAAGAAATGCAGTCAAGCCCGAGCCGTTGTCTGAGCCGCAGGCGAGTTTTAGGCGCAGGGCTTGTGATAGAAGCATTTCTGCCGTAGATGCTTAGAAGTCCTTACAGCTATTACGTGTTCACAAAATCAATTGACAGAAACGGTGCGTGACTAGAACTTCTTACTTAAACTGCAATAAGAAACACAAAAGGAGGCTTTTATATGTTTAGACCAATGAGAAGAAAAGAAAGAGCAATTTCAGATGAAGAAGCAAAAAAACTGCTGCTTCTGGAAAGGCGTGGTGTCCTTGCCGTAAATGGAGATGATGGATACCCATATGCTATCCCGGTCAACTATTTCTATGACATGGAACAGGAAAAAATCTATTTTCATGGCTCCAAGGCAGGACACAAGGTTGATTCTTTAAAAAAAGATGACAAAATCTGCTTTACAGTATATGGCAACGAACATTTCAAAGAAGGCGAATGGGCTCCTTACATGCAAAGCACTGTTGTATTTGGCAGATGTCATCTGATCAATGACAGCACTATCACAGAAGCAAGAGTCCGTGAACTCGCCCTGAAATATTATCCCAATAAAGAGGAAGTAGAAATAGAAATCAACAAGGCACTCAAAGGAGTTCAACTCTATGAAATAACCATAGAGCACCTAATGGGTAAGCAGATACAGGAAAAATAAATCTTTCCATGTTCATTTTGTACATACTTTTCCAGTTTTTTGCGTTGAATTTATACTATTTTTATTATAGGATAAGCATAGTAACCTGAGATTCTACTGAAAAGGGAAAGGAACATAACTATGAACAGAATGTATGTTGCGGATGAGAACCGCTACGAAACCATGAAATATTACCGTTGTGGGAACAGTGGTCTGATGCTGCCTGCTGTTTCACTTGGTTTATGGCACAATTTTGGCAGCAATGGTAATTATGATAATATGCTGGATATGTGTTTTACTGCTTTTGATCAGGGGATCACACATTTTGATCTGGCTAATAACTATGGTCCCATACCTGGCGCTGCTGAAGAGAACTTTGGACGCATTCTAAAAGATGGGCTGGGCAATTATCGTGATGAACTGATCATCTCTACCAAGGCTGGATATGATATGTGGAAGGGTCCCTACGGTAATTGGGGGTCACGCAAGTATCTGATCGCAAGTCTGGATCAGAGTCTGCAACGTATGGGACTGGACTATGTGGATATCTTCTATCACCACAGACCTGACCCTGAGACACCGTTGGAAGAAACCATGCTGGCACTGGATTCTATTGTAAAAAGTGGCAAAGCACTCTATGTCGGTATCTCCAACTATAATAAAGCACAGACACAGGAAGCCGTAAAAATTCTTCGTGAACTGAAAACACCTTTCATTATTAACCAGCGCAAGTATTCTATGTTCGAACGTAATATTGAAGAAGACGGTCTGAAATCCTACGCTGCATCGAATGGAATCGGTATCATTGCTTTCTGCCCTCTGGCTCAGGGACTTCTTACGAACAAATATCTCCACGGTATTCCGGAAGACAGTCGTATTCGCACCGATGGTCGTTTTCTACATGAAGATGCTCTGTCAGAATCCCGCCTGGCTCAAATCCGTGCACTGAATGACATTGCTGAAAATCGTGGACAGACTCTGGCTCAGATGGCTCTCTCATGGGTTCTCCGTGATGGCGAGGTAACTTCTGTATTGATCGGAGCTTCCAGAGCTTCTCAGATTACAGAAAATACCAAAATAGTGGAAGCTGCTGCCTTCAGTGCAGATGAACTGGCTGCTATCGAAGCTGTCCTCAATTCCTGATGAGCAGAAATCATATATAACAAAATAATTATCTGAAAAAGGCGTCTGTACAAATCCAGACGCCTTTCATCATTCATGCTTTTATCCAATTTTTTCAAACAGATATTTCAGAACTTCATCTGAAAATTTTTGGGCTTCAATACCAACAATATACTTTCCGTCTTCATTCTGTTCCATACGATTTACTGTTGCATACATGATCATTGTCTCTGCGATCACAATAATATCTTTTCCCTTAATATCAGGACAGTCAGCCGGTGCTAATATTCCCATTCCACAGGGGCTGACATTTTTAATTTCAACATAAAGTTTCTGCTCCGAATCACATATTACAATAACGCCCTTGGACGAATAATCTGTTCGGTTGATCGATCTTCTCTCTTCCATACTCGTTCTGCCTTTCTTCGGGTATCTACTCATTCTCTGTTATGCCATGACTTCCTGCTCTTTTATCAGGCGAAGCACTTCATTCTGTGCGTCCTGCCATTTGTGATATTCTCTGGAATTTCGGGCTTTCTGCACGGCGGCTTCCACATAACTTCCTGCTACTTCCGGAGAACCCATTTGCCAGAATGCGGATTCTGCTTCATCCATCTTACGTTCTTCCTGCTCTAACGATTCTTTTAATTTATCATAAGTATTCTTTACATTCCTATATTTCTGGTACTCCTGACTATCATGCCACTGCCAGAACTTCCAATGTTCTGACTTATACTGTTTATAATGCGCCTGTGCTGTTTCAAATGCATACAGGGCACGTTCATAATCCCATTTTTTCTCCGCTACAACGGACTGGGCAAAATCAAATTCATATTTTGCATCTTCCAGTGCTCTCGCATACTGTGACTTTGCTTCCGCTTCAAGCTGTAATCTGACTGTTTCAAACACCTGCTGCATTTTCTGCTCTGTATCCTTTGCTGCTGCAAGTTCCTGCTCTATATCTGTGTCGCGTGCAACAACAGCAGATGCTTTCTCCTGCGCTGCTCTGTATAATCGAATATCGTCTGTATTGGTATTCTGTGCTGCCTGCGCTTCCATAGGATCTGTTGCTACAATAAACGCAGCCAAACCAATAGAAATAGCTTTTATTACCTGATTGTTCATTGCATTTTTCTCCATACTCATACTCTCCTTTTACGAGTCTCTCAACATTCATTATATAATATTATCTCATCTCATACCTCATTATATAATAGTACCTTAGTACTTTATTGTCAACCTTGTTTTATCAAAAAAAGGCATCCATAAGGACGCCTTTTTCTGTAAAAAAATGCTTATCTGGCAATTAATACCATAATATCCGTTAACTGGTTAGTCTGTAATGCCACATTTCCAATTTCGTTAACTGTTGTAATGCTGCTTAGAACATATTCTCCTGTGATCAGATCTCTGCTGAACAGGTAAGCAATCTGTCCGTTGTATGCACCTACATTCATATGAATGCCAATTGCATAAGGAAGTGTCTGAGTATGATATGGTTTAAAGTGGAAGGTTACAAATCCTTCTGCAAAATCAGGAACTGCTTCTATAGCGGAGCCTAATTCCAGCGTATCTGCCTTATCATCTATTCCTGATGCGTCGATTGTATAACCGATGCCATTTCCAAGATGTGCCATCAGATACAGGTTGCGTCCATAATATTTCTGCAGAAGTTCAGCCTTCAAGCACGCTTTCTGATCTACCTGTACATTCACATATGGAAGTCCGCCCTCTGTTACCATCTCTGCAAGCGGTGTGTTCTGCTCCGAGATTACAACCGAGCCAGAAGAACTACTGCTATCTGATGAACTGCTGCTTCCTGATGAACTGCTGCTTCCTGATGAACTGCTGCTTCCTGATGAACTGCTGCTGTCTGACGAGGTATCCTCTTCCTTACCGTCATCGGACTTATCTGTGTCAGTCTCGTCCGTATCAGTCTCGTCATCGGATGAGTCAACTTTGATAGTACGAACAATAATAGCATCCAGTCTGGATGTAGCACCGGAAGTAAATTCACAAGTCAGCTGACCATCTGTTACTTCTACTTCTATACTCTTAATAGTATAAATACCTGCTGCATTTCCTACGCTTACTCCTGTTCCTTCAATGGTGCCCTTTACTGTGCTCTTATATGCGGAACCACCTACAATATCAACCTGATATGT
>CAYRAW010000230.1:0-5141 GCA_964422225.1 uncultured Roseburia sp. | reverse complement strand
CTGATTCTGGATGAGCCAACAGCTTCCTTAAATGAAACGGATTCCAAGGCATTATTGGATCTGCTTCTTCAGTTAAAGAAGGAAGGTATGACATCGATCATCATATCTCATAAGTTAAATGAGATTTCTTATGTAGCAGATAAAATCACTGTTATCAGAGATGGTGCTACGATAGAGACACTTGATAAAACAAAGGACGATATATCCGAAGCAAGGATCATTAAGGGTATGGTAGGCAGAGAATTAACCGACAGATTCCCTAAAAGACCTGATAAGAAGATCGGAGATGTAGTTCTGGAGGTAAAGGATTGGACAGTACACCATCCTGTTTATACAGAACGTAAAGTAGTAGATCATGTATCACTGCAGGTCAGAAAAGGCGAAGTTGTAGGAATTGCAGGCCTGATGGGAGCCGGAAGAACAGAACTTGCCATGAGTCTGTTTGGCAAAAGTTATGGAACGGATATTTCCGGTCAGTTATATATTAAGGGGAAAGAAGTGCATCTGCATCATGTAAAAGATGCAATTGATCATGGACTGGCGTATGTAACAGAAGACCGTAAAGGAAATGGACTCATTTTGATGAATCCGATCAAAACCAATACAACACTTGCCGGATTACAGCAACTGACAAAGCACGGTGTGATCGACAAAGATAAGGAATATCAGGTCGCTGTGGAGTATAAGGATAAACTCAAGACCAAATGTCCCAGCGTAGAACAGAATGTAGGTAATTTAAGTGGTGGCAATCAACAGAAGGTATTACTTAGTAAGTGGATGTTCACCAATCCTGATATTCTGATTCTGGATGAACCCACAAGAGGTATTGATGTGGGAGCAAAATACGAAATCTACTGTATTATCAATCAGCTTATTGCCGATGGCAAGTCAGTCATCATGATCAGTTCTGAACTGCCTGAAGTATTAGGTATGTGTGACAGAATTTATGTTATGAATGAAGGCAGAATGGTTGGAGAACTCGCTGCAGAAGAGGCAAGTCAGGAAGCGATTATGTCCTGCATCATCAAATCTACAGCAAAAGCCTGAATAAAAGAAAGGTATAGTGATCAATATGGGAAATATAAAAGAAATATTCAAAAAGTACACCATGGTATTCGTACTGATCCTTGTTATTTTGTTATTTACAATAGGAACCGGTGGTAAAATGCTTCTTCCGGCGAATATCAATAACCTGATCGCACAGAATGCGTATGTGTTTGTACTGGCAACCGGTATGCTGCTGTGTATCCTGACCGGTGGTAATATCGATCTGAGCGTTGGTTCAGTTGTCTGCTTTGTAGGAGCTATTGGCGGAACTCTCATGGTAAACAAGAATGTGTCTGTACCAGTAGCTATTCTGGTCATGCTGGTAGTAGGACTTCTGATCGGTGCATGGCAGGGATTCTGGATCGCATATGTAAAGATTCCACCATTTATTGTAACTTTGGCAGGTATGTTCGTATTCAGAGGATTATCCAATGTCATTCTGAATGGTCTTACCATCTCTCCTATGCCTGAGAGTTATCTGAAACTCTTTAACAGTTATGTGCCGGACTTTTTTGGCGGTGATGGATTCAATATTACCTGTATGCTGGCTGGTATTATTGCCTGTGCAGTATATGTATTATTACAGTTAAAGAATCGTAAAGACAGAGCTAAGAAAGGTTATGAACTGGAGAATCTGACAGGTGCAGTAATTAAAATGGCAGTGATCTGTGCAGCAGTTCTGGCATTCATGTATAAACTTGCATTACATAAAGGAATTCCCTATGTTCTTATTTGGGTGGTTGTCATTATCCTTATTTATACATATGTAACCTCCAAGACAACTACAGGACGTTATTTCTATGCAGTTGGTGGTAATGAGAAAGCGACAAAGTTATCCGGTATCAATACAAATAAGGTATACTTCATTGCTTATCTGAACATGGCATTCCTGGCAGCAGTAGCAGGTATGATCACAATTGCCAGACTGAATTCAGCCAACCCTACAGCCGGAACCAACTATGAAATGGATGCGATCGGTTCCTGTTTCATTGGTGGAGCATCTGCTTATGGTGGAATTGGTACAGTACCCGGAGTTATTGTTGGTGCTATCCTGATGGGCGTTATTAACCTTGGTATGAATATCATGGGTGTAGATGCCAACTATCAGAAGGTTGTAAAAGGACTTGTACTTCTGGCAGCAGTTATCTTTGATGTTGTTTCCAAGAAAAAGCAGTCATAAGAGCTGTTGACCGAATGTTATAATCTACATAAAACGAACAGGAGACGGTGAGGTGATCATCGTCTCCTGTTCTATTGTCCCAGTGTGATCGGAATGAGATTCTTATCCAGCATAATGGTACGGTTCCATGGATTGAGAAATACCTGAGACAGCATCAGACTGTAGTGCCAGGGACTGGGAATGAACACTATAAGACCACTTACGGGGTTGAGTTTTCAAGTTATTCCGCGATGAATGAACCATATACAGACTATTGGGGAGCTTACAGCTGGAAGCAGGAGGGTTGTCATTTTGATATGGGAGAATCCCAGTCAAAGATGCTGCTCGTCCTTAGAAGCACACTGGATGCCAATGGTCTGGGGAATGTACAGGTGTCAGGAACGGACGAAACCAGCATTGATGTGCAGATACTCTCCTATGGACAGTTGTGTCAGGAAGCAAAGGATGTGGTAGACAGAATCGATACACATACGTATGGTGGCTCCAGACGTGAGGCTCTTCGGACACTGGCAGAAACAGAAGGCAAGAATCTGTGGATGTCCGAGGTAGATGGTGGAGATACCGCAGGAGAGAGTGCCGGTGAGATGGGGGCAGGATTATGGCTTGCCCAGAGAATCATTACAGATATGAATGAACTGCGTCCCTCAGCATGGGTTATGTGGCAGGCAATTGATAATCATGTATGTGCAGAAGGGTATCAGGGCAGAGTGGATACAGGAATGCCGGATGTAGATCTGTCTGCTTATTCCCATGTGGGTGATAAGGTGTCTGTGATCCGTACCAGTGGAGATACTGCCTCGGGAGAAAAGTGGAAAGAATCAGCGGATATTGGAACTTATGGCAAGGGATTTTACGCAGAACTTATTCCAAATTCTGTTACCACATATATTGTGCAGGATGTGTATTGATTTTGGAGAATGAAGCGTTCATTTGATCCAGAATTAATCTATTCCGACAAATTTTGTTTTTTGCATAATGACAAATTATGTAAATATGTTATAATAGGTTCTGTTCATTGGGAAGCAACATGCTGTAGGTTGTGGGGGGCGATTTACAACATAAAAGCAGAACAATTTTATTTGCAAAAAAATGAAAGGAAGTTTAACAAAATGGTAGCACAAGTAATGGCAGTCGTCATCTTTCTGGTGATGTTTGCACTCATTATCACAGACAAGATCGAAAGACAATATGTGACGCTTGGCTGTGGTCTGGCAACACTGGTGCTGGTATTTGGTGTATGCATGCAGGATATGAATGCAGCATTGGAAACACTGAATATCCATTCCATCTTCACACCAAACTTCTGGTATGAAGCAGGAGAAGCATCAGAAAGCTCAAGTGGAATCAACTGGGCAACAATCATTTTCATTGCGGGAATGATGGTAATGGTAGAGGGTATGGCAAAGGCAGGATTTTTCCGCTGGCTATGTATGACAATTGCAAAATTAGTACATTTCAGAACTATTCCTGTTTTTATCACATTTATGATCATGTCAGCAGTTCTTGCAATGTTTATTGATAGTATTACAGTTATTTTATTCCTGGCAGCAGTTACGATCGAGCTGGCACAGCTGCTAAAATTTGATCCGATCCCGATGATCCTGGCAGAAGTATTCTGTGCAAATCTGGGTGGATCATCAACCATGTGCGGAGATCCACCTAACATTATCATTGGTACATCCCTTGGTTATTCCTTCGGTGATTTTATCACCAATACCGGTGTGATCGGACTGATTTCCCTGATCGTGGTAATTATTTATTTCTATTTTGTATTCAGAAAAGATCTTGCAACCAGTGATGCAGAAGCAATTAAGAATCTGGAAGCATCCAGCAGTGAGAATCTGATCGAAGATAAGAAAGCATTTACCGCAAGCTGTGTTATTTTCGGGCTTGCAGTTGTACTTCTTGTATCTCATGCTCAGACAGGTCTGACAGTTGCAACAATTGGTCTGTTTATTGCAATTATTACATTGATCTCAGCAGGTAAATCGGCAGGAGAACTGCTCAAGAAGGTAGATTACAAGACAGTTCTGTTCTTTATCGGACTATTCGTTGTAGTAGGTGGTCTGGAGCAGACGGGTATTCTGGAAGTAATAGCAGCCTTTATAGGTAAGGTAAGTGGCGGTAATCCGAAGCTTATGGTAGCTATCATTGTCTGGGTATCGGGTGTTGCCAGCGCATTTATCGACAATATTCCATTTGCAGCAACTATGATTCCTGTTATCAGAAGTCTGGCTGAGACAGAAGGTTTTGCACTTCCTGTTCTTGCATGGGCACTGGCAATGGGTACTGATATCGGCGGCAGTGCGACTCCTATTGGTGCATCCGCCAACGTAGTTGGTACTTCAGTGGCTGCTAAGGCAGGTTATCCTGTAGGATGGGGCAGGTATTGTAAAGCAATGGCACCTGCAACGATTATTGTATTACTGATTTCTATGTTCAGCATCTGGTTTAGGTATCTATAAGAAGGGGGTAATATACATGGATAAGCAGGTCATTATTTCAATCGGAAGGGAATTTGGCAGCGGTGGTCATGAAATCGCACAGAATCTGGCAGACAGATTCGGATTGCCACTTTATGATTACAATCTGCTTCGAGAAATCGCCAGCGAGAAGAATGTCAGCGCAACGAATCTGGAACAGTATGATGAAGTTCCTAAGAAGGGCTTCAGTAAGACTGTACGTGGATTTAACAATTCTCCACAGCTTAACATTGCCTACATGCAGTTTGATTTCCTCAAGAAAAAGGCAGCAGAGGGTGAATCCTTTGTAGTAGTCGGAAGATGTTCCGAAGAGGTTCTTAAGGAATATGAAGGACTGATCACAATCTTTATCCTGGGTGATATGGATAAGAAAATCGAACGTATCAAAAGAATCTATAAACTGACAGATAAGGAAGCAGAAGAATTAATTG
>CAYRAW010000229.1:0-5153 GCA_964422225.1 uncultured Roseburia sp. | reverse complement strand
ACAATATGTCAACGTCTATTTTCATATACTATTTTATACAATAATCAATTCTTATTTTCGTCTATTTTTATGTATTATGCTAATTGATAAATCGTCTATTATCGTGTATAGTTATCTCAACAGCAAAACATGGAGGGAAACAAAATGAGAAAATTTGAAGTAGGTAAATCATATTACGAAAGCGGGATAACATTCCTGATTACAGGAAGAACCGCAAAGACAATTAAATACGTAGAGGTTCTGCACGCAGGACGTTTCAACGAAAGAAGAAGCGCAGAGAAGAAGGCGTCAGTTAAGAACTGGGCTGACCGTGAAGTGTTCACGGTTGGTTTCAGAACAATAGAAGCATAAGGCAGGACAGCGAACCGGGGCGCACTTCCCCGGCTGCCATTTCCAAATAATCGAAAAGGAGATAAAAACCATGAAATATTTTAACAACTGCAAAACAATTGATGATGTAAAAAAGACATATAGAAAACTTGCAAAGGAACTCCACCCTGATAACCCAACAACAGGAGATACAGAAGCATTCAAGGCAATGCAGAAAGAGTATGAAGCCGCTTTCGATAGATTTAAAAATGTGCATGAAGCACAAAACGGTGGAACATATTACAAGGAATCTACAGAAACAGCAGACATGTTCAGAAACGTAATTGATAAGATAATACATTTGGACAATCTCACAATTGAGATTGTCGGCTCATGGATATGGGTCACAGGCGATACTTTTAATAGCAAAGCTATTTTAAAAGACGCAGGTTTCATGTGGGCATCTAAGAAAAAGGCCTGGCACTGGCACAGCCCAGAAGAAGCAGTTGCAAAACATTCCAAGATGTCCTTGGATGAAATCAAAGAAAAGTACGGTTTTACAGCAGTTAAAACACAGGCTGTATACCTGAACTAAATAAATAGCGGGCGGTCATAGAACCGCCCAGAAAATGGAGAATAAAACTATGATGAATCAAGAAGAAATACAACAAATTATTGCAGAGATTGAAACGGAGATATCAAACAACAGCATATTTATAAATGTGCTTGTGGCATTCGTAGAGACAGCAAAAGCATTTGACGGTAAAGTTCTCAATTGCCGTTTAAATTTAAAGTAGCCTATAGGCTGCAGAATTGGTAGGAATGACAAATACATGTCTGATGTAATTACAGCGGTTATAATTGAGGGTATGAGATTTTATGTGTAAATTAGGCGGCTTGCTTCGGTAAGCTGCTTTTTACAATAAAAAAAATGAGAAAAGCACTTGAATACTCTTCTCATATTTAGGCTATATCATGGCTCTTATAATAGTTGCATAGCGTACACACTTTTTACACACTTTACTGTGTACCGTACACGCTTTTACACACTTTTTGTATTGAAATACGTGCGATTTTATAGAGATTTATATTTCTACCAAAGTGGCTCAAATCGGCTATTTTGCAGTATTTCTGCGGTTTTTCCTACAGTTCATAAGGTGTTG
Organism: uncultured Roseburia sp.; assembly: GCA_964422225.1. Lineage (GTDB taxonomy): Bacteria > Bacillota > Clostridia > Lachnospirales > Lachnospiraceae > COE1. The sequence goes on along the minus strand of CAYRAW010000229.1, from coordinate 3,681 downwards.
TCTGATAAACATAATAATTGAGCCAGTTCGTATAGAGGTTATTACTATGTGATCTCCACTGCAGGTTCGGTTTCTGGGTGGGGTCATCATTTGGGTAATAATTTCTTGGAATATGGATTGGCAATCCTTTATCCAAGTCTCTGTGATACTCCTTGTCCAATGTATAGCGATCATATTCCGGATGTCCGTTTACGAATATTTTCTTGCCTTCTTCCGCATATGCAAGGAACACACCGGCATCTTCTGATTCCGCCAGAACAGTGATGGCATCACACTTATGGATTTCAGAAGCCGGAGTCTCTGTATGTCTGCTGTGCGGAGCAAGGAAATAATCATCGAAGCCACGAACCAGAGGTATCTTTCTATTCTGTACTTTATGGGAATACAGGCCGAACAGCTTCTCAGGCAACAGACGCTTCCGGATGCCATAATAGTGATAGAATCCTGCCTGAGCGCCCCAACAGATATGTAGGGTAGATGTAACATTCCGTTCTGCCCAGTCCATGATCTTGCATACTTCGTCCCAATAATCTACTTCTTCAAAAGTAATATCTTCTACAGGTGCGCCCGTAATGATCAGACCATCAAAACGTTTATTTTTGATTTCGTCAAAAGTTGTATAGAACCGGTTCAAATGGTTGGCTGACGTATTCAAAGATACATGACTGGTTACCATGAGAAACGTAACATCTACCTGCAAAGGTGTATTGGACAATGCACGTAAAAGCTGCAATTCCGTATCCTGTTTCACAGGCATCAGGTTCAAAATGCATACCTGTAAGGGACGAATATCCTGATGAGAAGCTCTGTTCTCATCCATAACAAATATGTTCTCGTACTCTAATATTTCTTTGGCCGGTAACTCACTTTGTATCTTGATAGGCATTCTCGTATCCTCCTTATGGTGTCATTCCTAAATATTGATTCATAAACTCTTCTTCTGTAATAATCGGAACTTCTAGCTCCTTTGCTTTCTTATTCTTTGATGAATTAGAAGTAATATCATTGTTGATCAGACAGACCGTTTTGGAAGTTACACTTCCTGTTACTTTGCCGCCCTTTCGTTCTATCAGTTCCTTCAACTCATTTCTGCTGCCGAAATGTTCCAGACTTCCTGTTACAACGAATGCCTGACCAGTCAAGGTCTGCTCACTTTCGTTCACTTCCTCTTTTTCTATTGTGATCTCCCGCAACAGATCATCTAACTTCTGGTTGTTATCTTCCTGTTCAAAATACTGTGCAAAAGCTTTTCCAATAACTTCACCAATGCCATCGATCTCGCTTAATTCCTCGACTTTTGCGTTGCGCATAGCATCCAGATCAAAGTCAAAATGCCTGCAGATCACTTTCGCATTTGCAAGTCCAATATTAGCAATTCCCAAGCTGTAGATCAGTTTGGGAAGCGTTACATTTCTTGCCTGTTCAATACTGTTCATCAGGTTTTGATAAGACTTCTCGCCAAAACCTTCCATCTCTACAATTTCATCTTTATGATCAGACAGATGGAAAATATCACTGTATTCATGAATAAAGCCTTTTGCTATGAACTTCTCGAGAGTTGCCTCAGATAATCCATCTATGTTCATGGCATCTCTGCTTACAAACAAAGAAAAGGACTTGATCTTCTTAGCCACGCAGTCTGGATTGGTACAATATAGTGACTGCACATCATTGATCGCCCTGATCTGTGTCGCACCTCCACATACCGGACAGGCTGCCGGGATTTCAATATTATCGCTTCCCGTCAGGTTCTCCGCGATCTGAGGAATGATCATATTCGCCTTATATACCGTTATTTTATCTCCAATTCCCAGTTTCAGAGCATGCATGATGCTGATATTATGAACAGATGCCCGGCTTACTGTCGTACCCTCCAGTTCTACCGGTTCAAAAATAGCCACAGGATTGATCAATCCTGTTCTGCTTGGACTCCATTCTATTTCCTGCAAAGTTGTTTCTCTTATTTCATCAGCCCATTTAAAAGCAATAGAATCGCGTGGAAATTTCGCTGTTCTGCCAAGTGACCTTCCATATTCAATATCATCATAAAGAAGCACCAGACCATCGGATGGAATATCATAGTCCACGATTTTCTTCTCATATCCTTCTATTGCTTCCATAATGTTCTCTGCACTGACTCTGACATATTCCACTACGTCAAATCCCTGTTTCTTCAGGAAATTAAACTGTTCTTCTCTGGAATTGGAGAAATCCACGCCCTCTGCCTTCACAAGGGAAAAGGCATAAAATCTCACGTTTCTTTTGGCAGTGATTTCATTATTAAGCTGTCTGACCGAACCAGAGCAGAGATTTCTGGGATTCTTATACTTGGCATCCACATCCTCTATCTCTTCGTTGATCTTCTCAAAATCAGAATAGGTGATGATTGCCTCGCCACGTAATATCAGTTCTCCCTGATATTGAATGCGAAGTGGGATATTCTTAAACACCCTGGCATTATTGGTAATAACTTCTCCTGTCTCTCCATTTCCTCTCGTAACTGCCTTAAACAGGATTCCATCACGATAAGTCAGCACGATGGTCAGTCCATCCAGTTTCCAGCTAAGCAGTCCTTCTTTATCTTTGAGCCAGCTTTTGAGTTCTTCCCTGTCTTTGGTCTTGCCCAGAGACAGCATGGGACTTTCATGTGCTTCCTTGGGAAGCTCATCCACAGCCTCATAGCCGACACTGACCGTTGGACTTCCTGTCAGAACCATGCCTGTCTCCTGTTCAAGATCAGACAATTCATCATAAAGCTTATCATACTCATAATTGCTCATGATTTCTTTATCCTGTGCATAATATGCCCTGGATGCCTCACGCAATATCTCTATCAGTTCCTTCATTCTCTGAATCTTCTGATCCATATATCTATACCATGCCTTTCTTATCCGTCATAATGTATGATCCTTATCCCAGAATCAATCCTGAAATCACACCTGCAACAATACCAAGAACATATAACATTCCTGTTATTGCCACATTTTCTTTCACATGATGATTTACTTTATACAAAATCAGCAGTCCTACACCTGCGTTCACAAAAAGTCCTGTCATCATAGTTCCAACATCCATAATACCCTGTACATATAAATTGGTAAGCAGTACCGATGCGGAACAATTGGGAATCAATCCGATCAGTCCCGACAAAATATGCCCCCACACAGGATGTTTCCATAAAATAGCAGCATACGCAGTATCTTCTGTATATTCAAAGAAAATATTCAAAACAATGGATACCAGGAAAATCAAAATAACAATATTAGCCGTGTGCTTCAATGCAGACAGAAAAATATTATGGTCATGATCACAATCACAATGTTCCTGTTCGCAGAAATCATGAATATGATTTGCTTCTATTTTAGGTTTTCTTTTATAAACCAGATCTACCAGATATCCACATATAATACCTGCTACACACTTTATAACAAGAATTTTTACGATCAGTCCCGGCTGTATTGCCGAAGAAATAAGAATAGGCAGCATTTCATCGGATGTTGCCATAAAAATAGCAATCAACGTACCTAAGGTGATACTGTGTGCTGCATAAAAACTTGCTGCTGCACCGGAAAGCCCACACTGTGGAATTATTCCAAAAATGCCACCGATCAGCGGTCCCATTTTGCCTGATACGCTTATGATCCCCAGTGTTTTATCTTTTGCTTTATGCTCCAGCCACTC
>CAYRAW010000228.1:0-5161 GCA_964422225.1 uncultured Roseburia sp. | reverse complement strand
GAAATCAGTATATTCATCAAGCCAAAAGCTATAAAAAAATTATAATAAAAGGTGCACTCATATGCAGAAAAATGTAAATCAGTTATTATTATGTCTTCCGCATTTGCAGCGAGAGCTTGGGCAGGAAGCATATGAGATAGAAGTAGATCAATTGTTGAGGTCAATGTCTGAGGAGGATATTGCAGTCTCACAGATGGAATTTGTCTGTTGTGGGAATGGAGATTATAACATGCAGGCACATGTACTTACAAAAGCAGATAGGCACAAGGAAGTTTATCATGTGGTTGTGTTGACAGATGATGCACAACTGGCATCTTTTTGTGTATCTATGCAGATACCACATGGTATCGTATTGGATGCCGGAAGCAGAAATGCACAATTACCCAATGGGACATATTGTATTGAGTCATTATCTGATGCTGATGGCGAATATCTGGAGCAAATTTACCGCAGAGCAAAGAAGATTCCATGGGATATAGTAGAAACGAAACGTCTTGTGATCAGGGAAATCACACCACAGGATGTTCCGAGGCTGTATGAATTATATGCAGATAGTTCCATTACCGCTTACATGGATGACCTTTATCCCAAAATGGAGCAGGAGATCAGTTATACAAATGACTATATCAGAAATATTTATGGTTTCTATGGCTATGGTATGTGGCTGATCACATTAAAGGACACAGGACTGGTCATCGGGAGGGCTGGTCTGGAATATAAGGAAGGCTATGAAGGCTTGGAGCTTGGCTTTATGCTTGGAGTGGAATATCAACATCAGGGATATGCATATGAGGCATGCAATGCGATTCTTGACTATGGAAAGGAATGTCTTGGACAGTATGCTTTTAGAGCGATTGTCCATAAGGACAACCTGGCATCGAAACATTTATGTGAGCGACTGGGATTTTGTCTGAGGGATTCTGCAACAGATGTGGAGCCAGGTTATGTGGAGTACCAACTTAAAAAACATTTGACATAATTGGGAATCTGTGTATAATAGAAGACAGAACAAGGGCGTTCGAGAATACCGAGTATTCGCGAATGCCTTTTTGTGTGTAGTTATTTATGATTATAAATAAGAGATATTGAGGAGGTTGAAAGGATGAAAAAGTTAGAGATTATTATCAAGCCGGAGAAGCTTGAGGATCTGAAGGCTGTATTGGAAGAAGCAAATGTAAACGGTCTCAATATTGCCAACATCATGGGCTATGGTAACCAGAAGGGTGTGGTAAAGCGATACCGTGGCGCTGAATATCGTGTGAATCTGTTACCAAAGATCAAGGTTGAAACGGTTGTTTCTGATGAGGTAGCTGATCCTTTGATCGATAAGATTGTAAAAGAGATCAATACAGGCAATTATGGTGATGGTAAGATATTCATCTATGATGTACAGGATGCAGTTAGAATCCGTACCGGTGAGCGTGGACAGGAGGCTCTGTAGTTGAGGAGATTCTACAGACAGTGAAATTGAAAAATGAAAAATTTATTTATGTGTATTATCAAAGGAGATAATGAACGGGTGCAGCGTTTGCTGTAGGAACCTCGTTGATTATCTCCTTTTTTGATCGCAGATAAAGGAGGAGAAAGTTATGTATATGATAACGGAGGCATCCCAGGATGCAGTGAACGCAGTAAACAGCATTATCTTTGGTTCCCATGGTGTATGGTTTCTGATCGGTGCTTCATTTGTATTTTTTATGCAGGCAGGTTTTGCAATGTGTGAGGCTGGTTTTACCAGAGCCAAAAATGCAGGTAATATCATTATGAAAAATCTGATGGATTTCTGTATTGGTACAGTTGCTTTCATTCTGGTAGGTTATAACCTGTTATGTGGTGTTGGTAATAATTTTGCAGGCTGGGGCTTAAATGTATTTGATTTTGACAATACAGACTGGTATGGTTTCGTATTTAATCTGGTTTTCTGCGCTACAGCAGCTACGATCGTATCCGGTGCAATGGCAGAGCGTACCAAATTCATTTCCTACTGTATTTATTCTTTTGTGATCAGTTTATTTGTATACCCTATTGAGGCACACTGGGTATGGGGCGGTCAGGCATGGCTGACTAATATGGGATTTGTTGATTTTGCAGGTTCCTGTGTCATTCATATGGTAGGCGGCTTTACAGCGTTGATCGGTGCTGCTATGTTAGGACCCCGTATTGGTAAATATGATAAGAATGGCAAGTCTGTTCCTATCCTTGGACATAATATTGTAGTTGCTGCTCTTGGTGTATTTATTCTGTGGTTTGGCTGGTATGGTTTCAACGGTGCAGCGGCAGCAGATGGCGATGCACTTGGCAAGATTTTTGCAACAACGACTATTTCCCCTGCATTTGCAACCTGTACAGCAATGATCTTTACCTGGATCAAGAATGGTGCACCTGATGTGTCCATGTCATTAAATGGTTCTCTGGCAGGCCTGGTTGCTATTACAGCCGGATGTAATAACGTAGATATCCCCGGTGCAGCGATCATCGGTATCGTTGCAGGTATTCTGGTATGTGCAGGCGTTTACTTTATTGAGAATACATTAAAGGTTGATGACCCTGTTGGTGCAGTAGCAGTTCATTTCTGCAATGGTCTGTGGGGCACTTTGGCAGTAGGACTTTTCGGTGTTGTTGAAACAGGTAATACAACGAAGGGACTTTTCTATGGAGGCGGTTTCCGTCAGCTTGGGATCCAGGCACTTGCAGTTATCGTAATCCTTGCATGGACTGCTGTTATGATGACAATTGTTTTCTTCGTGATCAAGAAGACAGTAGGACTTAGAGTATCCGAGAAGGAAGAACTGGAAGGACTTGATTCTACAGAACATGCACTGGAGTCTGCTTATCCTGACTTCCAGGCAGCTAACTATAAAAACTGATTTGACTGTTATTTTTTCCCTTAAGAATTTATACATAAAAGAGAAGCCGTGTTATTTACAATAAATAGACAGCTTCTCTTTTTATGCTAATTTTGATTAAAAACTCAGCTGACTCAGCTAAATCGGAGAAAAATATTCCATTGAATATATAACTGTGATACAATATCGATATATAACATGGATTCCGGGAGAGGTTATCTCGAGAATTTGAATAACAGATAAAAAAGTCACATAAGGAATATACCAGATATGAATTGGAAAAAGACAGCAAAAAAAAGTATAGGATGGATCATGCTGTTATGTTTTGCAACATTGATCTTTGGAGAAATAATGCCAGTTCGGGCAGCAGAGGAAAATAATACAATATCAGGGACAATAGAGGTGTCTTCAAATGTCAGTAAAGACTATATGCAACAGTATATAACGGATTTTGAGAAGAAGTATCCTCAGGTCAAGGTTCAATACCGCTACTATGAAGACTATGAGAATGCCATTCAGCAGAGACTTCCTAATGGGAATTATGGAGATGTTCTGTTTATTCCAAGTTTTGTAAGGGCAAGCGACTATGCAAAATATTTTCTGCCTCTGGGAGATTATCTTGCACTTTCCCAAAAATATAATTATCTCGAAAGCAGTAAATATTCAGGATTGACTGTATATGGAATCCCGTCATCTGCGTATATGGCGGGAATTTTATATAATAAAGATGTCTTTTACCAGGCAGGTATCACAGATACGCCCAAATCCATTGATGAATTCCTGGCAGATCTGGAATATATCAAACAACGGACAAACGCCATTCCTTTTTATACAAATTATGCTGCAACATGGGCACTGGAATTCTGGGAATATTTTCCCTATATTGAAATGACAGGAAATCCTGATTACAAGGAAATGGAGTTTGTAAATGAAAAGAATCCATTCCTGCGGGGAACAACTCATTATCAGGTATATAATATGCTCTATGACATTGTAAAAGAGGGGCTTAGTGAGTCCAATCCGGCGATGTCTAACTGGGAACAGTCCAAGGTAATGTTAAATCAGGGCAAGATTGGCTGTATGGTGATAGGTTCCTGGGCTGTATCGCAGGTAAAGGAAGCAGGATCTAATCCGGATTCTGTGGCATTTATGCCTTTTCCCAATGAGATCAATGGCAGACAGTATATGACAATATCCACGGATTATTGTTATGGGATCAATAAGAACACCCAAAATCCTGAAGCAGCAAAAGCATTTATTGATTTTATGCTGGATGAATCAGGCTATGCACTGGATCATGAGACATTGTCTCTGGTAAAAACCGACCCTTATCCCGATGCATATGGTGATATGGATAATGTTATTCTGCTCAGCAATTCACCTGCATCAAGTGAGTCTTATCAAAAGAAACAGAAATTGTCATCCAAATTAAATCTGGAAACAGATATATCAGAGATAAAGCGGGTAATTGAAGCTGCGATTGGAAGCCGTGATGAAGATTTTGATGAAATTGCACAGGACTGGAACAAACGCTGGGAGTCTTCCCGGACGGCTAATATGACTGTGACGGAGAGCAGTGGAAATGTCATTAGCCAGAGTACGATCCCAGGAGAGTATGAGGTTAATTTCTCACAGACAGAGCAGGATTATCTGGATCAGGTGGGAGATATCAGAGTAGGATATCTTACAGATATGGCGCCTTTTGAATATGAAAATGAGGATGGATTTACGGGATTGGCTTCCGGAATCTGTGACCTTATTGAGAAGGAGACAGGTCTGTCTTTTGCGTACTATGGTTATGAGAATACTCAGACACTTGTGGAAGCATTGGCTGTGGGGGCAATTGATATTGCTGCCGGAATTGATAAAAATGCAGAGTATGAAAATGCCATTAAATTTTCCAAGACCTATCTTAGTTCCATGAAAGTAGTGGTCAAAAATGATACAGCAGATATGGGAGATACACAGACTTATGGAAAACCGGCAACGGTAAAAGGCGAGAAAATATCCTACACAGACCAGAAATCTGATGCGGGCAGAGAATATGCTACGCTGGCAAAGGCGATACGTGCTGTAGAGAACATGGAAGCTGATTATGTTGTAACAGATTATTATAGTGCAGATTATTACATGCGCGAGCAGGAATGCAGCCATACCACAATAGTTCCTTTGTCTGGAATGAGCGATCTTTCGCTGGCTTTTTCAGATAATGTTGATACACGACTGGTATCTATCTGCAATAAGTGCATTTATGGAGTTGCGGATGAGACGATACAGATCATGCTCAGAGAATATACACAGCCGCCGGTGCAGCA
>CAYRAW010000227.1:0-5184 GCA_964422225.1 uncultured Roseburia sp. | reverse complement strand
CTCTTCTTCTGGAAAGTAGATATTTTTCATAGGGTCTCACTCCCTTCAAAAGTCAATGTTTTAAGAGCTTCCTGACTACAGAAAACAATCTGATGAGTAGGATAATTAAACTTTACCAGCTCCCAAAAAGCTGCTCTGGAAATCCTGCCAGACATGAAGCCTTCCACAAAATTCCAAATCTGATCATCCGCCATAGGTCCTTCCACAATATCGTAACTGTGCTCTATACCTCTTCGACAGGATACGACAAAATCCAGCCATTCCTCTGTCATCTCCGGAAAGGAAAGAATCTTAAGGCTTTCATTTGCTCTATACTGATATCGATTGATCACTGTTGCTCCACGTCTGGTCATAGCCCAACGCTTGGCCTGCTTTTCATAAGAGGTACAATAAAATCCATAACCAAAATCCTTATAGAATCCATTTTGCAGAATACGAGGACTGGCTACTTCCACGTTACTGCCGTGATATAAGAGCTTTTGTTCCATATTCTGCCTCCTATTCTTCCTCACTGGGGAATTCCTCGTCTTCATCCTCTAAACTGTCATTTTCCAGAGCTTCAGCTCCGGAATCCGAAGTGTAATCGGGGATAATCTCATCACGAACATCCACCTGTCCGGTGACCACATCAGCGATGAGTTTGATTTTTAATTCTTCAATATAAGCAATTTCCTCTTCCAGTGATTGAATCAAATTTTCAATTTGTTCACATTTCTCATCTAATACTCTTGCAATCTCATTTTGTTCTTCAATTGGCGGCAGCAACAAATTTATCTGTCCGGCTTTATCCCAGCTTCTGAAATCACTCGTATTTTCTCTTACCCCATTTGTGATTTTCTTATATACCTTCTTGAAAGCTAGTGATTGCAAATAGTACATGATATAACGTTTATTTTCTTTTGTACTGCAGACATGAACAACGCCGGTACACATACCATCATAGTCTGATATTGCAATTGCACCATGCCATGTATCCATACCATGAATCAACAGATCCCCAGCTTTTACCCCTTGATAAATGCTATCATCATCTGCAACTAAGCCCAATTTGGAATCACCTCTAAAAAATACCTTCCCCTTATTGGAACATATCAGTAGTTCATATTCAGGTTCCCTTTCCCGCGACAACTTAGTTAAGACATATTTTAGCCTTGTCTCTGCCCATCCATCCGGAACACCTTCTATCCACGGGAACTCACTTGGATACAATTTTCTATCCTCGATAAGACCTCGATGAGTATAATAGCAAATAATATTTTCTCTATACTCTTTCAGTAACTTAATTTGCTTTTTCTTCTCCCGGATGAAGCGGTTCATCTCCGAAACCTTCCAGTCCAGGTAACGGACAATCTGATCCTGCTCGGATTTTGAAGGAACCGGTAACATAACTCGATTCAATTTGTTCATTGGAATACGTTTTCTAACAGTATTTAACTTGCCAGTACTGCTCTTTTTCATCATTATTCCATTACCTAATCCAATTAATGATGAATAAAATTTTTTATTTCTAAAAATATATTCCCAATATCTTATATTTGATGAATCGTTACGCACATACAAAGCATAATAAACCGGACTAATAGCACCGTAATATTTTGACATGCCGGATGAACCTGCAACAACATTCATACAATTTACAATTAAGTCGTTTTCATGGGCAATATTATATTTTGTAATGTCATCCTTTGCCTTATTACCGCCAGTTTTCTTTTCAGAATATGGTATAACACCTACTGCAGCTGTCAAAGAAAGAATAAAACTGGTTTGATTCCTATCATTTTTTTCTTTTCTTTCTTGAAGCTGAGATTGTAAGGGCAACAGTTCCCAATTGCATGGCAATGATTCAAGCCAATTGCTATCGACAGTCTTATATTCCTCATATCCCTTCATCACACCTCACCCCCAATAATAGAGGCCAACAGCCCATCGGTGCTCTCTTCAATGGCCCTGATATCTGCAATGATATCTTTTGTATCTCTTAGCTGTACCGGTTTATAGAAATACTTAGTGAAGCTCAGCTCATAGCCCACAACTGCACTGTCTTCATCAATTTTTGCATCAGGTACATATGGCTCGATTTCATTCTTAAAGAATCCCTGGATGCCGCCTTCATAGAGAAGTGGTATCTGCTCTGAATCCTTAAGGTTAGAATCCGCCTCTGGATTACCCTTCTTATCAAGTACTACAGCTGCATCTTCATCTACTACAGTGAAGAACTTCCTTAAAGCATCCTGGCGTTTTTTAGACCACTTTAATCCAGCTTTCTTTGCAGCCTGCTCTAGTTCATTTGCTGTCTTATTATAATCAAGCGACTCGATACCAGCCCCTGCATAATCTACTAAGAAATTATAAAATTCCTCATCTTTTCCATCATTCTTAAATGCATCAAGTGTCTCAGCGTTAATATTGACTTTTAACTTTAGAGGTCTATTTACATCCACCTGCAGATATCCAAATTCTTCATTTGGAAACACCTTGCTGAATTCCGGATCAGCATCCTCAAAAGCAAGATATAAATCCATAACCTGCTTTCTGATATCTTCCGTCATTTCACAGTTCTTATCGCCCAGATTCTTACGAAGGGTAGACTTCTTAGAAGTTGCATCTATAAGCTGCACCTTTCCCTTACGTTTCTCTTCTTTTCTGTTAGTTAATACCCAGATATATGTGCCAATACCTGTGTTGTAAAACATATTTTCAGGAATAGCGATAATAGCCTCACACAAATCCTGCTCAAAAATATATCTTCTTAAATTGCTTGGTCCCTGTCCTGCTTTTCCAGTAAATAACGAAGAACCATTATGAACTTCGATAATACGGCTTCCAAGCTCTGTTCCTGTCTTCATTTTGCTGATGTTATTTGCCAAAAAAAGCATCTGTGGATCACCAATATCAGGAATCAGGCTATATTCAGGATTATTATCATAATCTATGATAAATCTTGTATCGCTGATTTCAGTCTTCTTATCAATTCCCCAGGTCTTTAAATCAGCCTTCCATGAAGTACCAAATGGAGGATTTGAAAGCATGAAGTCAAACTCTTCCCTTGGGAATCTGTCTTCTGAAATGGTTGAACCAAAGCGCACCTGATCTGCTTCTTTTCCCTCACCTTTTACTAACATGTCTGCTCTTGCAATAGCGTAAGTCTCGTCTGCATTTTCCTGACCAAAGAGATGGATAGATACTTTCTTGCCCTGTTCTTCTGCAAGTTTCTTTATATGCTGTTCACCGACAGTAAGCATTCCACCTGTACCACAAGCACCATCATAAATACGATAAGTGGTGCTTTGAATCTTATCCTGTACAGGGATGAAGGCTAAATCAGCAATCAGTTCTACAATATCTCTTGGTGTGAAGTGACGTCCAGCATCTGTTACGTTGGTTTCCTCATTAAACATACGGATTACTTCTTCAAAGAGAGTACCCATAGTATGATTGTCGAGTGCTTCGATCTTCACACTGCCATCTGCATTCAGGATATCTCTATTGCTGAGGTTATATCTCGGATCAACAAATTTTTCTATTAAAAGTCCAAGTCTGTCCTGCTCAGACAGCCGGTCAATTTCATTTCTAATATGGAATTTATTGAGAATCTCCTGCACATTCTGAGAGAATCCATCAAGGTAATTAATAAAGTCTTTCTTTAACTGTTGCTGATTGGTTCTTGATTTTAAGTCTGCTAAAGTGAAATCTGATTTATTTACAAATGCCTGTCCAGCAACTGCCATAAGAGCTTCATCAGGCTTCATTACACCAGCTGTTTCTAATTTCTTTCTTGTTTCTACTACCTGCTCATGGGTTGGCTCAAGCACTGCATCAAATCTTCTGATTACGAAGAATGGCAGAATAATTTTTCTGTAATCTCCTACGTCATAAACATCAACCAGACAATCATTAGCAATTCCCCAGATAAATGATTTTAATGAATTATATGTAGACTGGTTCATTTCAGTAAATTCTCCTTATTTTCATCAATTAGTCCAAGATTCTGAAGGCGGATGGACATCGCCTGCTGAGATACGCTAAATTCCTCTGCCATCTCTTTTATCGTGTTATATACAAAGCTATGATTATAGCAATTAAATCCGGCATCTTTATACAATTGTTTATATGTATTTCTCGTGAGTTCTGCCGGCATCAGAAATGCTGCCGCACAAGCATTTGCCTGCTTTTCTATCATTGCCAGTGCATAGCTTGAATATCTTATCTGTCCATCAATTGTACGGCTTGCAGTAGGATGAACATAATTCTTTGGCATTGTCCGAAAGCATTTCTTATGTAACACCTGATGGAATACTTCATGCATTACAGTAAAATTTTCCCTGCCACGGTTATCCTGCTCAGTTAAAGTCGTATCTATCAAAATGGTTCCCGGCTCTACTTCTATCTGATATGGAAGTAAACCTTCATAGTATTTACTCTCAGGCCACACCCACAAGCCCCCACCAGAAAATGCTGTTGCTCCGAGTACAGACTGATCCGGCGTCAGATACTTCCAATCATATGGAACATCTAAACACTTTTCTATTACTGCATATACATCAATTGGTTTCGTTTTATGTAGGCGCTCTTCATCGAATTCTATAAGTAACTCTGTAGCCTTGTCTTCCAGTTGAGTTACCGTATAGTCATAATATCTCATGAATTCTTGGCAGCCTGCTCTGCCTCTAGCATATCAATTACTTTCTGCCAGGTTGCATCTGTTGCACCATTATCACGTGCCATTCTAAGGGCTACTCTCGCTTTCTCAGTGCCCATAATGTATTCAGGCAAGTCTGGAGAGACAGTATTATCCTTCTCCTTAGCAGCCAAATCATACATTTTATCAGCTTCTTCCTGTGATAATTCAAGGATTCTAGTCATAGCTTCTAATTTATCCTTATCTGGTGGATAACGGTGGCCTTTCTCTATATCACTCATATAAGCCGGTGCTATTTCAAGTTCTCCAGCAAAGCCACGTAAGGTCATGCTTTTTGCTTTTCTTTTCTCTTCGATATACTTTCCGAATTCTCCTGTCATAATCCTATCCTTCCTCTTCTGATGCTTGGTTCGCTAACCTGCTTACATTTTAACATCTATACGTAAAAAAACAAGGTTTATTGTTTTGCCCCATTCAAAATTACTACGCAATATTTTGTAGTGTTATTTTTTTGATTGACAATATGTTGTATCTTCGCTATACTT
>CAYRAW010000226.1:0-5197 GCA_964422225.1 uncultured Roseburia sp. | reverse complement strand
AATGCTTGTTCATCCCCTACTCCCCTTTCTTCGAACGCAGCAAGAAAACGAGGCCGAGCAGATCGAACAGCAAAAAGCAGGAAGAAAGGACGATGAAGGAGACGCTGCCGATCCCCAAAGGTCCGTCTTGGCCGAAAAGAGGCAAGACGCAAGAGCAAAGGATGAGGGAGAAAAATATTGCAAAGGCAGATGTTGCAGGTATTGGAATTGGTGTACCGGGTCCTGTCAATGATAAAGGTGTTGTTTTGAAGGCTGTTAACCTAGGCTGGGGTATTATGGATGTAAATGAAATTCTCAGTGGATTAACAGGACTTGCTGTACAGGCAGGAAATGATGCCAATGTTGCAGCGCTTGGTGAAATGTGGCGCGGCGGTGGCCAGGGATTTGAGAATATGGTGCTGGTTACTCTGGGAACCGGTGTTGGCGGCGGCGTTATTCTTGGCGGCAGGATTCTGACGGGTGCAACAGGTGCAGCAGGTGAAATCGGACATATTCATATAGAAGATAAAGAAGCAGATACCTGTGGATGCGGTAATCATGGCTGTCTGGAGCAGTATGCATCAGCAACAGGCATCGTCAGACTGGCTAAGAGAAGACTGGATGCAGATAATAAAGACAGCGTGCTCCGTCAGGGCGAAGTAAGTGCCAAGACAGTATTCGATGCGGTAAAAGCCGGTGATGAAGTAGCATGTGAAATTGCAGAACAGTTTGGACAATACTTAGGAAAAGGACTTGCTGCCATTGCGGCAGTAGTGAATCCGGAAGCATTTGTAATAGGTGGTGGTGTATCCAAAGCAGGTGATATTTTATGCCGGTACATTACCAAGTATTATGAAAAATATGCTTTCCATGGTTGTAAGAATGCACAGTTCAAGCTTGCAACATTGGGCAATGATGCAGGAATCTATGGAGCTGCCAAGCTGGTTCTGTAGTTAAATAACAACTGATATTAATTTGATAGAAATGACAGGTGAAATTTTGAAGCAGGATATCATAAATCAATTAAAGAAATATCTTCCTACGCAAAGGATACTGGAGCAGGAGCCAATGAGCCGCCATACGACATTCAGAGTAGGTGGTCCTGCAGCCCTTTTCCTTGAAATTGCTACAGAAGAAGAACTGCAAAAAGTACTTCAGTTATTGGATCAGACAGGAGAAAACTATTATCTGTTAGGTAATGGAAGTAATCTTCTGGTAAGTGATGCAGGGTATGATGGAATCATTCTACATCTTGCCAAAGAATTTCAGCATGTTGAGATCAGAGAAGATAATACCATGTACTGTGAGGCAGGTGCGACTCTGGCAGCAATAGCCAGAGCAGCACTGGCGCAGTCATTGACAGGATTTGAGTTTGCCGCAGGAATTCCGGGAACCTTGGGTGGAGCAGTCGTTATGAATGCGGGCGCCTATGATGGAGAGATGAAACAGGTCATTGCGACAGTCCGGCTTATGACTCCACAGGGAGAAATCGTGGAGAAAAGCTGTGAAGAGATGCAATTTTCCTATCGACACAGTATTTTAAAGGAAGAAGCATATATTGTACTTGGGGCAGTTCTACAGTTAAGAAAAGGACAGCAGGAGGATATTCGTCTCAGAATGGAAGAACTTGCTGCCAAAAGGCGGGACAAACAGCCACTGGAATATCCAAGCGCCGGTTCTACATTTAAAAGGCCGGAGGGATATTTTGCGGCGAAACTGATACAGGATGCCGGGCTTAGAGGCTGCAGACATGGAGATGCGCAGGTATCAGAGAAACATTGCGGTTTTGTGATCAACAGAGGCAGTGCTGCGGCATCTGATATTTATGCACTGATACAGGAGATACAGGCAAAAGTATGGAATACTTTTGAAGTAAAAATTGAACCGGAAGTTATTATGCTGGGTGATTTTACAGGTGAAAAAAATAGTTAAAGTTATGAGGGTACTGGATAGTTAGAAAGGCTGAGGAGAGATATGAGATTTGTAATTGTGACTGGTATGAGTGGCGGTGGTAAGAGTACCGCTATGAAGATGCTGGAGGATGCCGGCTTCTATTGTGCGGATAATATGCCTGTGGCACTGATCGATAAGTTCGTGGAACTGATCACGATGCCTAACTCTACTATTCAGAATGTTGCATTAGGACTTGATGTCAGGGCAGCACAGTCATTTGATGATGTCAATAATGTAATAACAAGACTCAGAAAATCCAAGTATTCCTTTGAAGTATTGTTTTTGGAAGCATCAGATCAGGTGCTGTTGAAACGATATAAGGAATCCAGAAGAATCCATCCACTGTCAACGGATGGCGATCTGATGAAAGGCATTACCCAGGAAAGGGAAGTGCTTACAAGTATCAGAGAACAGGCCGATTATGTTATAGATACTACCAATCTGCTGACCAGAGAACTGAAAGCAGAACTGGATCGTATTTTTGTAAATAATGAAAAGTACAATAGTCTGATGATCAATATTGTATCGTTTGGATTTAAACATGGAATACCACAGGATGCAGACCTTGTATTTGATGTAAGGTTTCTGCCAAATCCTTTTTATATAGATGAGATGAAACACAAGACCGGACTGGATCCAGAGGTTCATAACTATGTAATGAGTTTTTCAGAGGCACATGAGTTTCTGGATAGGCTTACGGATATGATCAAATTTCTGATACCGAATTATGTGAAGGAAGGAAAGAATCAGCTCGTTGTTGCCATTGGATGTACAGGTGGACAACATAGGAGCGTGACACTGGCGATGGAATTGTATGACCGTCTCAGCAATCAGGGCGAATACGGGCTGACGCTGAGACACAGGGATATTAAATAAGAGGTAATTTATGTCATTTTCAGGAGAAGTGAAGGAAGAACTGGTCAGATTCGTGCCCGAAGCGAGACATTGTCAGATCGCAGAACTGGCGGCAATTCTGGAATATACGAAAGCTGTGAAAATTGACGAAAAGGGCGTTTATTATATCGAAATTCAGGAAGAAACTCCCTATGTCGCAAGAAAGGGCTTTACATTACTGAAGAAAACATTTAATATAGAAAGCAAAATGGACAATTCTGTGAATCTATTCCGATACACAGAAGGAGAAATTGTGCAGAAAGTATTGCAGGCAGTGAAATATGAGGAAGGCAGTTTCTGTGTCGATCCTCTGGTCAT
The DNA here is from genome assembly GCA_964422225.1 of uncultured Roseburia sp. Lineage (GTDB taxonomy): Bacteria > Bacillota > Clostridia > Lachnospirales > Lachnospiraceae > COE1. Next base: position 2,053 of record CAYRAW010000226.1, on the reverse strand, counting down.
CAAAAGCCTGTGTTGTAAGCGTGCCTTTATCAGAGGCGCGTTCCTTAGCATTGGTTCTATGAGCAATCCTGAAAAAGGGTATCATCTGGAGTTTGTGTGTGAGAACGAGCAGCAGGCAGCACAGATGCAGGCAGCACTGGCAGATTTTGAGATTGAAGGCAAGGTAGTACAGCGCAAGCGCTATCAGGTAGTCTATCTCAAAGAAAGCGAAGGCATTGTAGAACTTCTCAATGTCATGGGTGCCCATCAGGCGTTGATGAGTCTGGAGAACCTGCGGATCCTTAAGGATATGCGCAATTCCATTAATAGAAAAGTTAACTGCGAAGCTGCAAATATTACTAAAACTGTGAATGCAGCAACAAAACAAATAGAAGATATCTTGTATATCAAGGAACATTATGGTTTTCATAATCTGTCAGATCAGTTGCGGCAGATAGCGGAGGTCAGACTCGACTATCCAGATGCAACGTTAAAAGAATTAGGTGAATATCTAAATCCCAAAGTAGGGAAATCAGGCGTCAATCACCGGCTGAGAAAGCTGGGTGAACTGGCAGACAGGTTGCGAAAATAAAGGAGGAGAAACATTATGATTCAGAAGTCAATGAAAGTCCAGTTGGACAATGGTTTGGAAGCAAGACCGGTAGCAGTATTTGTACAGGTTGCCAGTCAGTATGAAAGTTCAGTCTATGTGGAAGTAGATGGTAAAAAGGTAAATGCAAAAAGTATCATGGGTATGATGAGCCTTGGACTTGACAATGGTGAAACATTAACTGTTGTTGCAGACGGTTCTGATGAATCAGCAGCCGTAGCACATATTGAAAGATTTTTGAGCGGACAGGATGCCTAAGAAGGTTCTTTTCATTGTCAATCCCCATGCCGGAAAGGGGCAGATCAGGAATCATCTGCTCGAAATTACAGATACGCTCGTAAAGGCTGACTGTGAAGTAACCGTATATACGACACAGAGTCAGGGTGATGCGATCCGTGTGACCAGAGAGCGTGACAAGTCCTATCAGTTAGTTGTATGCAGCGGTGGAGACGGCACCTTAGATGAGATAGTGACCGGCATGATACAGTCCGGGTTTAAAACAACTGTGGGTTATATACCTGCAGGAAGTACCAATGATTTTGCAAATAGTCTGAAACTTCCATCTCAAATGAAGAAAGCAGCCGATATTGTAGCGGCAGGATACACTTTTGCCTGCGATGTCGGAGTATTTAATAACGATGTATTTGTCTATATTGCTGCCTTTGGCTTATTTACAGAGGTTTCCTATGGAACACCCCAGGAAATGAAGAATATGCTGGGGCATATGGCGTATATACTGGAAGGCATGAAACACTTGCAGAATGTGAAGTCATACCATATGAAAGTAAGCTATGATGATACTGTGATAGAGGATGATTTTATATTTGGAATGATCACCAATTCCTATTCGGTCGGGGGATTCAAGAACATCACCGGCAGGAACGTGGCATTAAATGATGGCCTTTTCGAAGTCACACTCATCAAAAGACCCAATAATCCCATTGAGTTAAATTCCATTCTGGCAGCACTTGTCAGCGAACGGGTGGATACTGAATATATGTATTGTTTTAAGACAGGTTCGCTCGTTATAGAATCCGAGGAAGAGATCGCATGGACACTGGATGGAGAATATGGTGGCAATCACACCAGAGTAGAACTGACTGATAAGCAGCAGGCAGTTGATATTATTGTAAAGGAATAGTGTGAAAAAATATATTAGAAGCGTGCAGGAGCATCCGTATCCTGTGCGCTTTTTATAAGTTAAAAAGATAACGTTAAAAAATAAACAATTTGGTTTACAACCCAAAGAAAACGGTTTATAATGTATCGTATCAGGGAGCGGCTCGCTTCACATGAAAAGTTAAAAAGCAATGAAAATGGAGGTTTGGAATTATGTTAGTTTCAGCTACAGAAATGCTTAAAAAAGCAAAAGCAGGTCATTACGCAGTAGGTCATTTCAACATCAATAACCTTGAATGGACAAAGGCTATTCTGTTAACAGCACAGGAATTAAACAGTCCTGTA
>CAYRAW010000225.1:0-5253 GCA_964422225.1 uncultured Roseburia sp. | reverse complement strand
CAGCCTAGAGTCAGACCTTTTGGCACAGCCCATATTTTTGAAGGCAAGCTGTACATTCAGACCGGTAAGGTAAAGGATGTATCCAAGCAGCTTCATGCCAATCCAAAGGCTGAAATCTGTGCATTCAAAAATGGTGAATGGCTCCGTGTGGCAGGAGAGCTGGTTGAGGATGATCGTGTTGAAGCCAGACAGTCCATGCTGGATGCTTATCCATCCCTTCAGAAGATGTACAAAGCAGATGATGGAAATACAGAGGTATTTTACTTTAAAGATGCTACAGCTACGTTCTCATCGTTTACACATGAGCCGGAGATTGTGAAGTTCTGATGAAAATGAGTAGGTGGATAATCAAGCATATTTTTGACGGTGATTACGGTTGCGAAGAGCCGGCACCTGGAGCCAAGCCCATGGTTACGGTTACACTGGTGAATGATGCTGGAGGAGAGAAGACCGTAACAGTCGAAGATGAATGGTTGACTGAGCATGAACTAGACATTGGGGCAGAGTGGAAACAATAAAATGATACTTGCACCATACAGAGGGACATATTGGTTTGTTACCATAACTGCCTATGGCCGGGATTTTGAGCCTAATGTGCCAGAGATTGACCAGGTGATACAGGATTTCAAGCTTCATAATCCCCAGTCGCCATTTCTAATTGGCGGTAGTCAGCCTGGGGACATGGTACATCAGGCTAACAAAAAAGCTTTGTGGATGGTCAGATGACACTGGATATGTTTTTATAGGTGAGGACAAGGAGTAAGGCATGCCAGTAATTAAGTTAAAAGAGATAGCAGAAGCTCTCGATGAGTCGATGGACGAATGGGAGCAGTTTATAAATATAAAGACAGGCAAGATAATCTCTGTACCGGAAAGTCCATGGACAGCGGGTCAGGATATCTACGACGAACTGAATGCTGAGCTTGAGGAGGCAGAAGATGATTTCAGAATGCTCCCAAATCAGTATGAAATCAGGGAATACAATATTATGATGGATTTTGCATTGGAAAGTGGCAATGATGTGGTGGAAGCAAAGCTAACTCGTGAACTCCATCGCACACATCCATATAGGCATTTCAAGGATGCCATTTATGATATGGGAATAGAGCAGCTCTATTATGATTACCGTTTCAAAGCGTATTTGGAAAAGGCCAGGGAATGGTGTGAAAGCCATGGATTAGAGTATGAGGAGTAGATGATCTTATGAGTAAAATAGAATTACTTAATGCGTCCTGCGCAGATCAGAAAGTCGATGTAGTTGTAAATGCTGCCAATGATGGTCTATGGGCTGGAGGTGGAATTTGTGGTGTTATTTTTAGTAGAGCAGGTATGACAGAACTTACAGCTGCCTGTAAGAAATATAAAACACCTTTAAACGATGGAGATGCGGTTATTACCCCAGCCTTCAATATGAAGAATGCTAAGGCTATTATTCATGCAGTTGGTCCGAATTTTGCAATTACGCCAACAGCATTTAAGGAACTATTTGATGCATATTACAATTCGTTGGTTGTGATGATGGATAATGGCCATCATAGCATTTCGTTTCCTCTTATAAGCTCCGGAATATTTGGTGGAAGATTAGCGAATCCGGTGGGTGAGTCAACTAAGCAATGCTGCAGAGCTTATAACCAGTTTATCGAGGATTACCCTGATTATGACATTGATGTAAAGGTTTGCGTGTATTCCTCTAATGAAGTGGGGACGGCGCAGGCTGAGTTTAGTAAGTTAATAAAATCATAATGAAGTAATAATTGTACCAGCTTGGGAAGCCTTGAAAATACGGCTTTTGAGAAAGATTTTGTAGAACTTAAAAATTTGGTTAATTTTGCGGTTTCCCTTGCTGGAGGAAGCGTTGCCGGAACAGCAGGTGGAGCTTTGGCAGCTTTTGGTGCATATGATGCAGCTCAGGCTTTAGCCTGTGCCTCAACCGGAACAGCTATTTCTGCATTAAGTGGAGCTGCAGCGACAAATGCAACACTTGCATTCTTTGGTGGTGGTTCACTTGCTGCAGGAGGACTTGGAATGGCCGGAGGAACAATGGTGCTTGGCGGTTTAGTAGCAGGGTCAGCCCTTTTGGTTATGGGATTTGTTGCAGGTTCAGCAGCTAAAAAGAGCCTGGAGAAAGCTCAGACCAACAGACTGGATTCGTATTTCCTTCCTTTCGTCTATAAGATGGAAGACATAGTGCAGGCTGAGGAATATGATTATAGCCAGTTTTCATCTGACTCTAAGAAATGCATTGCCTCATGCGTGAGCATCGCTGTTTCAATTAAGTCTGTATTAAATACGCAGCTTTTAACAGATGACGGACTACTTACAGATGAGTCAGGCAATATAGTTGTGAATACAGAGGAGTTTATTAATAAGCTTGCTCTTTTATAGGTAAAATCATATCTAACAATTGTTTTTTTCTAGTATGAATAAAAAAATAAAAGCGAAAAGAAAAGGCGGTAGGTCATATGAAACATGGACTAAATACCTTCAAAAGAATATGTATAGGAATGCTTGGCATATTTGCCTTGGTATGGATAGTTTACCCGAATAGTGCAAATGCCAGCGAAAAATCGTATGTTGTCAGTGGAAAAAGCTATGAAATTGACGATGAGACAGGTTTTAGCTTGAAGGGAGCGTCTGCAAAAAATGCCTTGTGCTTTGGGGAAGATTCAATAGGAGATTTGTCGCTTGAAGGTGCAATAACAGATAAAGCAACATACGGCAAATATATCGCGTATGGAGCTACAGATGAGATTACACTAAGTTATTCATATGACGGAGCATATCAAACAAAGGATAAGGAAAACTGGAATTTAACATCGTCAGATGAAAAAACAATTAACGGAACAGAAGTTGAGAAGAAAGTTGAAAAAGGAGCAGTTTTAGTACAAAAATCTTCTGATGGTTCAAATTGGAAAGCAGCCTATTATGAAAAAAATATATTTGATAAGTATAATGATGGTTTGAAAGATTTCTACTCAATTGACGAGGATGATGTTAAGACTGGTACATATTACAGAATATATGTTGCGTATAGGATGAAACAAAAAACTGGAACAGAAAAGAGTTTTTTTGTGATTCCGACAGATGTATATGCCTATAAAGAGTTTGTTGAAAGATACGATTTTTATGTTTGCTACGATGCAGATCCATTAACATTAAGAGATATTGATTCTGGAGAAGATCTTGGGACCAAGAACTCTGTAAGTGGTGGATTTATAGTAGATAAAAGCGGTACTGAATATGCTGCTTATGTATCAAAAAACAATGGAACAGCAAAGGCAGTTTCTGATTTGACATCATTTACAGAACCTGGATCTTACAAGATTGAGATGACATCAGATTTAGGAAAGAAATATTCGCGAACAATAAAGATAACTGAAGGTTCAAAGCTCACAGAACTTACTCCGTTAGTATATACAGGGGGAAAATCTGATAAGTATGAAGAAGAGAATGAAATTAGTGCAAAGAAAACATTTGGAATTACTTCGTGCTCTAAGTTGAAATTAGGTACGCAAGCAGGATCGTTAGTAACCGTTTCTGAAAAAGATGATTATGCTGCATATGGCGTAACGGGAAAAGAGGCAAGTCTATATTTAAATTTATCTAATATTGAGAGTATGTCCAAGTGGGAGATATACTCAGATACTTATGGGAGAAAAGAAAAAGAGACGATTTGCGGAGCTCAAACTGGAGAGGTTGCAACCGGAGCATTAGTTATACAGAAGTCAACCGATGGTAGTAACTGGGAAAATGTAGATCTTGATAAATATGCAGATGGCTTATATACAACCGATTTCTACAAAAACTATGGTGATAAAGGTGATGTTTTGATTTATACACCAGATGGTGATGAGTTAATTAAGGGATTATATTTAAGAGTTATATATGCATATGAATTAAAAGAGGTTGATCAGAAAAAATACAATAGGAATCTAGAAGTTTATAAGCTATATCTTTGCAGTAATGAACTGGGTGCTGTGACGTTCCATAATTTATCGGTAACAGATGATGTTATTAGGAACAGTGTGGGTGCAGATGACGAGGATGATTTAAGTGTTTATAAAAAAGCAGAAACTCTGTTATCGGGTTCAGGTACTACCACAGGTTTCTCAATAGATACATCACTAAATCCTACGGTTACGTATACAGTAAAACGTGATGGGCAGAAGGTCGCAGTACCGGAAAATCATCAGTTTACTGCAGATGGTAAATACGAAATAAGCTTAAAAAGTGCAGTAGGAGATACACAGGACGTTGTAATTTTCGTGGACAAAGATTCTGAGGATGAAACATTTGAAAATTATTTTGCTGAAGGATTCATAAATAGTGATAGCAAAAGAATATATAGCGAAGGTGAGTATCCTACTTTTGAAGGAGGACAAACATCATACACAGTTTCGGGAGTAAATAATAACTATTTGCCTATTTCTGGAACAATCACCAATACAACTACCGGAGAAGTTACTGAGATTGTAGCCTCTAGGACTAAACGTACCGGAGAAATAACAGAACCTGGTGAGTATATAGCGGTATTTACTACGCAACAAACTGTTAATGGAACAGTTCTGCCTGGTGACTACAGGGAGTATACATTCAGATTTTCTATAATTGCTGAGGGAACTGCACCTGGGCCAAAAGTTAATCAAGATAATTTGAAATCATATGCAGCTTCGACAATGGTTGACTCTTATCCTAAATATTATGGAGTTACATATCAAAGTGCTTCAAAGGGAAATATAACCCTTGCATTTGCTACAAAAGAGGCGGCTCAAGAATATGCTTATCAATATGAGAAGGGAACTGTTGAGGAACAGGAAGATGGAACTTATAGATATACGGGTTCATTTCTTGGAGTACAAAAAGACGAATTTGTTTCGGCCTGGGATTTAGCAGAGGCAATGAACTATTTTGCTGAACAGGCAGTTCAGCTACTTTATTTTGATATGTCTGATACATTTACATATCTGACCTTATCAGACAGTGATATATCAAAAACCAAGAATCTTAGAACATTAGAACTAGATAGAAGCGTTACAATTTTTGCTGATGGTGAGAAAGAGAATCTTTGTGAATTGACATCTGATGCTTTGCCAATTATTGGACTTAAACCATGTGCATATTTAGCCCCGGGTGTATCTGGAAAAGTAACCTCGGCTGAAAATGATTTTGAATTTATTTCTGATAAGTACGGGTGCGATTCGGAATCTATAATTATTAAGGATTGTAACGAAAAACAGTATGTAATTGAGTACA
>CAYRAW010000224.1:0-5286 GCA_964422225.1 uncultured Roseburia sp. | reverse complement strand
TTTTTTACCAAATTCCGTTAAATATGGTCCATCCTCTCCCATTTCCCATGTAAGCATTCCTGGTCCCGCTGTAGCACCTGAAAGCTGTGCTCCATTAGTCCTGATTCCCTCATCTGAATAAAGCCAGTCGATGAAATCTGCCAGTCTTTCGGGGTCTTTTGCCTGAGAGCCGATCGCGATCACATTCTGCTGATTCCCTTCATAATTGCATCCGTAGGAATAAATCTGCATATCCTGAATCGGTGCCAGCATAAATCCCTTTCCCTCAGCAGTATGTTCTGAAGTATTATAAGCAGGCTGTCCCAACCATGACCAGAAGGAAAACAGGACTCTGCCCTCTCTGTATTTGTCAAAGCAGTCTTCGTACTGCTGTCTGGGAGAATCCGGATCCAACAATCCCATTTGATTCGCTTCATAATACAGCCTGCACATCCTGATATACAGGGAATCATCATCCAGAATGTTCTGATAGTCACTGCCGTCCGCCTTCGCCAGTACGAACCCATATTCATCATAGCCATAGAAACAACAGGGCTGCTTCACTGCATTCATCATATTGGCATCCCAGTCCTTAAAGAAGGAAAAGGCATAGACAGGCTCCCCCTCTTCATTTGTTGGAGATAACTCCTGCATCTGTTTAAGGATCGGAAGCAGATCTTCTATCGTGTCCATCTCGGGGTAACCAAGCTGTGCATACAGATCCCATCGCAGATATGGACCATAGACCAGTTCCAGCCCTTCACTTGGTACATCCGGTGCCTGTGAAGATACTTCTGATGGGATCGCATAAATTCCCTTCGGCGTAATCCCATCATTAAGTCTGTGAATAGCATCTCCGTACTTCTCCATAATGTCTTTGCCCTTCAAGGCGTCTTCCATATTATAGAGCAGTCCTGCATTGACCATATTCTGAAGCAGACCATTCTCACCGGAACTGATGATCAGATCTCCCAGATTGCCTGCAGCAGCCCTTACTTCTCTAAGAGTATCTCCGCCACCTGCAATATTGGGGGCAATGATATTAAGTTCCATATTAAATTTATCCTTGAGCAGCTTACCGAACCACCCTGACTGAATCCCCTGATAGTTAGCGAGATTATCAAAGACATCTACCATGATATATTCATCATAAGGACACTCTTTTGCCTGTCTGTCCGCATTCTTTACACTACACCCCTGCAAGAGTGTGGAAACTGTCAAGGCAGCTAATGTTACGCTTATGTATTTCTTATTCTTTTTCATATTAATCTTTATTCCTCATGCCTTTCCAATGCCATTTTACGCTAATGTTCTTAGCGTTGACAATCCCCAAATCAGATTCTATACTTAAATATAACTATTCAGAACAAAAGGAGTTTATTTCATGGAAACTGTACTGATCGCCGATGACGAAAAAAATATCCGTGAAGGTTTGAAATGCATTCTCGACTGGGAATCACTCGGATTTCACATCTGTGGGGAAGCCAGCAACGGAGAAGATGCATTGTCCTCTATTCTTCAAAATAACCCCAGTCTTGTCCTGCTCGATATCCGTATGCCCAAATTAACAGGTATTGATATTATCCGTATTGCCAGAGAGCAGGGCTATGAAGGCAAATTTATCATTTTAAGTGGCTATTCTGACTTTGCATATGCACAGGCAGCCATTCGCTACGGCGTAGATTTCTACCTGACCAAACCAATTGACGAAGATGAGCTGCTCTCATCTATTCAAACCATTAAACAAAACCTGGAAGAAGCCCGGCTCAAACGCAGCCATATTGAGATATACCGCAGTAAAGCCAAGGATGTCATTCTTCATGAAATCATAACCGGCACTTACCATTCTGAGGACGAAGATGCTCTGTCTACAGAGGATTTTGCCAAGATGGAACTGAATGCCGATATTTATCAGGTCGTGATCTATGAGAAATTCGGAACCCAGCCGGAAGATTCCAGCTACAGCTTCGCTGAACTTCTCAATATCACAAACAGGGGGAAGCACTCCTTTGAACATTTTGAAGAGGATAATAAGGATGTTATTCTTTTGAAAGGTGAATTCGCCTTACACAAATTTGAAGATTTCCTTAATCATTATGAAAAAAAGCCGCCTCAGCAGGGAAGCCCTCTGGATTCTCTTTTTCTGGCTTATGGTCGTCCTGTCAGACAACTGGATGAAATCTATCTGTCATATGAAGAAGCATATACGCTGATCCAACGTCGTTTCTTCTGCATTCAGGGACAACATACTCTGGGTTTTCAGGAATTGCCCAATCTCGTATCCAATGACTATACCGTCACAGATGAGAAACTTCATGAATACTGTGACATCCTGGTCAATAATATACAGGCTTTCAACCGCAAGCAGGTTGCATCCACTCTTTTCTCGCTGGAAGAGTATCTGTATAATGTAGATGCATCTATCGAATCAGTCAAACTATTCCTGACCGATCTGCTATTACAGTTAAAAGAAAGCAGCAGCCGTTTGACCAGAAGTTCCTCTAATGAATGTACATTACCATCCAATTCAACGATCATTGACCATATTGCCGGCTGTCACTACCTCTACGAAATCATCCGCTATATTTCGGAACAGGTAAAAACAATTCTGGATTCACAGGGTGGCTCCACCAGAGAATCCGTACTGGATGACATTCTCTATTACATAGACAATAATTACCAGACAAATATCAAACTGGAAACAATTGCCCCTTTGTTTGGCTATAATAGTGCATACCTCGGTAAAATCTTTACCAAGGCAACGGGACAGACCTTTAACTCCTATATTGATCATATGCGCATCGAACATTCTAAGGAATTACTGCTGCACCGCAATATGAAAGTCTATGAGATTGCCGAACAGGTCGGCTACCACAACGTTGACTACTTCCACAAAAAATTTAAAAAATATGTTGGTATCAGCCCTGCCGAATACCGCAAACAAAGTAAAGATATTTAATCTTCCTGCCCGCTGCTGCTTTCCCTAACAGCTCCGGGCTCTTTTTCTATCTCCTGAAAGATCCTCTTGGCAAATGCCGCAATCGTGAACATCATAAATGCAGGTCCAAATATCAGTCCGAATATCTGTAACACAGTATTGAAGTTAAAGAAAAACAACTCGATCAGAAGAACAGTAATAATGATCAGTGTTCTGCCAAAATACTTTCTGGAAATGTCCAGCGAATTCCGGATCGTTCCTACGATCGTATTCTCATAGCGTGCCAGAAGAGGAAATGCATACAAAAGTGCCATGATCACAAAAAATGCTGATACCAGTCCAATGACCAGAAGTACGACAGAACCCTCCTCGGATACACGATCGATCTCATAATCCAGATAAATGGCATAGGTCGCAGCGAGTCCTATCAGCCCCATTACTGTACCCTGCTTAAAGTTTCGCTTAAATTCCTTCACAAAACTCTTAACCATATAACCTTCCTCATCATCTACCATCTTCAGCGCTATGCTGTAAGCTGCTGTTGTTGATGCACCGATCGTAACGATCGGCAATGAAAAAAGCAGCCACATAAAATTCAGTTTTACCAGATCAATAAATCTGCAGATAAAACGATAAAAAGGACCATCAATACCAAAAAAAGCCATTGTAACCATATCTCCTATCCTTAGTTAATGAGGCTATCCGGACACACCGGATAGCCTCTTATGATTCATTATAAATTGTCTGTTATGAATTAGTCAATCTCTGCTGCTTTTCTAAGAGCTGCTTCATTTGTACACCATTCAACACATTCCTGATAACCGTAGCTGTCAGCATCTGCACGCATCTGAGCCATTACAGAATCAAACTCAGCGTCATCCTTAGCATATACTGCCTGCCAGGAACCATTCTGTACGCACATCTTAACCTGCTCCCATACTGTAGAAAGTTCATCAGTTTTAACACTTTCTGCGTATGTATGAGGTTTGGAGATCGTATACTTGAACTGTGACATATAATCCTTATAAGAATCTACGCCCATGTCATCTCTCCACTGCTGCTCTGTCTTATCTACATCCAGTGAAAGATATTTATCCCAGTACTTGAAGTTGAATGTCTGACCCTTTTCATTTCCAGGAATGACTGTATTCAATGACCATGTTGTGTTGTTCATCTGAGGGCAGCCATCTTTCCAGAGTCCTGAATAAGGAGCCGGCATTTCCATCTCTTCCGGATTGCCAAGTGCCTTGCAGTCAAGACCGAAATCTGTTAATTCTACAGAACCATCATCCAGATATTCCCAGCATACATCCTTAGGACCATATTCATATTCAAGTCTTCCTTCCGGAGTAACCAGATAGTCAATGATAGCCATGCATAATTCAGGATACTGTGTATTAGCACCGATAGACCAGATACGGTTGCTGCCTGTAGGATTCAGACCATATACTAATGTGTTCTGGTTCTTAGCAGCTACAGGAAGCATCTTTTTACCTGCATCCAGATGCTCCTGTGTATTGTACTGAGTGGCACCCATCCAACTGAAGATACACCAGAATGCGGAACCGTCCTGATAGTCTTCCATACATCCATCATAACCCTGAGTCATGGAGTCAGGATCAAGTAAGCCTTCCTGATATAATTTGTTGTAGAATTTCAGTGCCTGCTCATAATGTCCACCTTCTTTTAAGCAGTCTTCAAATTCTCCTGTAGCTGCATCATAGAAGCCAAAATGGAACTCATCCAGTCCATAGAAGTTTGTAGCAGTCGCTTTTGCAAACATCATCATATTGCCATCCCAATCTTTGAAAAGGGATACACCATATGTCTCTTTACCGGAATCAGATGTAGGTTCTGCTTCTTTCATAGCCTTTAACACATCTACCCAGTCCATCAGATCATTGATCTCAGGGCTTCCTACTGCCTCATACAGATCATAACGTACATCCGGATGGTAATCGAAGTCTGCGTACTGTCCTGATGAAGATGCCACGTCATGTCCGAAGCCATATACAGTACCGCCGGAAATCTCTGCATTCTTATCCAGAGCTTCCTGCATATACTCTACGATATGTGGACCATAATCAGATAAAATATCGTCCTCGTTCCAGTCTAACAGCATTCCATTAGAATATGCTCTAGTGTACTCCTCACCATCGCTGCCAAATAATACGATATCCCCCAGATCACCGGATTCCATACGTGTATCGAATACACCGTCACCGTTGCTGATAATGTTCAGTTTTACATTGAACTTATCCTTCATGATCTGTGCAAACCAGCCAATCTGCTCACCCTCATAGTTAGCTAACTGTGAATACACATTCAAGGTTACTGTCTCATCAGGAATAATGTCTGAAAGATCAACC
>CAYRAW010000223.1:0-5305 GCA_964422225.1 uncultured Roseburia sp. | reverse complement strand
CAACAATAAATACTTTACGAAGCAGGGAGAAAAAAATCGCCTGCTTCTTTTTATTCAGGGATTTGAATATAGTCTGTCCAATGTATTGCAGATCCATAAAGATAAATGCTGCAAAATATTGCTTTAATGCCGGTATAGAATCCTGAATTAATGTTGTATCAGAGCTGAATACCTGGATCAATGCTCCCGGTTCCAGAATGATCAGACTCCACATAACAGCTGTATAGCCAAAGATCATAATTCCCATCACAATGCCTGCCTTGCGGACACGGGATGGACGACCGGCTCCATAATTGTAGCTCAAAATCGGGGAAGTTCCTTCATTTATGGCATAAATAGGAGTCTCTACTAATTGTCGTACACTGGAAACAATCGTCATAACAGAAATATAAATATCGCCGCCGGTAACAGAAAGCACATTGTTACAGCAGATCGTTACAAGACTGTTTGTCAACTGCATGATAAATCCGGATGTACCCAGACTAATGATACTTTTAGCATAATCCAGACTTTGGGACAATTCATTTCTTCTAAGGAAACGTACCTTTAATTCTGCCTTTCTGGTAAGAAAGATCAAAACAAATACCGCAGACAGACACTGGGAGATTACAGTTGCCATCGCAGCGCCATGTACGCCAAACCCCAAAACAAAAATAAACAGCGGATCAAGCAGTAAATTTGCAACTGCCCCAATCGCAATAGAGAACATACCAATTACAGAATAGCCCTGCGCATTGATAAATGGATTCATTCCTACTGCAAGCATGGATGGTAATGTACCGATCAAATAGATCATCATATAAGGAACAGCATAAGTCAATGCAGCCTTGGAAGCGCCAAACAAAGTCAAAAGGGGACGTGCAAATATAAGTCCAATGACCATTAATATGATCGCACTGAAGCATAGCATGGAAAAGGAAGTATTCATAATATGTATTGCCTGCTTTTCTTCCTTTTTCCCTCTGAAAATAGAAAAGAGCGGTGCGCCGCCGCTTCCAAACAGATTGGCAAATGCACTGATGATCACGATTAATGGAAAACATAGACCTACTGCGCCAAGGGCGGCAGTTCCCACCTCTGGAATTCTGGCAATATAGATACGGTCTACGATATTATAAAGAAGATTTAAGATCTGGGCTACAAGCATAGGCAGGGCTGCCCCGATAATATTTCCCGTTACAGTTCCATTTTCAAAGTCAATTCGCTTCATTTTCCTAGTCATTCCTTTTGCTTTCCAATATAACAATTAATGTAAAAACACATATTGATATAATTTTAAATTAAAAATACAAAATGTCAATATGCTGCTTCTCCCCAAAAAGATTATTATTATTTTTCAAATAATTCATTTGCTTCTAATGAAAGCAGCTTGCTTACTTCGAGCGCAATATCATTTAAAGAACACGTAAGATTTCCTACAAACCAATCCTGGTACATATTTATAATGCCGCCGGCAAAATAGCTGATTCTTAAAGTGACCATTTTAGAATCCTTTAAATATTCCGGTATATCTGTATCGGAAAGCATATAATCTGCAAATATTTTTTTCAATTTTTTCAGAAAGGTCTCGGCATCATTTATTTTTAACAGGATTTTATAGAGTTCCTGATTGTTTTCTAAGAATCGGCTTACTTCCAGCAGAAGAGGTGTTGGATTGTTGAAGAAATTTACCAATTCAAATTTCTTTAATAATTCCAGCATCTTTTCAACTACTTCATTTTCCATTTCTTCAGTAATAGCCCTGATATCGGGATAATGGGCATAGAAAGTGCTTCTGTTTAAATCAGCCTTACTCACAACATCAGTAACGGTAATTTTGTTTATGTCCTTTTCTTTTAACAGCTCTAAAAAAGCTTCTCTTATCATCTTTCTTGAACGAACGGCACTGCGATATTCTGTCTTCATAAACTTCCTTTCCAAAATCCAATAATTAATATGAATTTGTTGGATTTCATACATATTGACAAAAACTGATGATTGGAAATTATTTTTGCAAATATTATAGTATATTCAGCGGCAGCCTTTTTAGTCAGAGATGCGAAGATGCCGGGAAAAAATATTACAGTTTATGATTCACTTCCGGTATTTGGAGGTTCTATGGATGCCTGTGGAAATGCAGAGACAGGATATATTTCCAGAGGAGAAAGAGAACTGGAACCATACATGGAATGTCTGTGGGATTTATTTGGCAGCATCCCCTCTATTTATGAAGAGGGAAGAACCGTTCTGGATGAAACGAGAGAATGTAACAAAAACTATGAGATCGATTCCAAACACAGATTATGGGAAAAAGGCTTTGTTCCCCATGATGAAACCACATTTGGTCTAACCAAAGAGGTGGAGGAACAAATGATAAAAATGGTGATCACACCAGAAGAAGAATTAGAAGATGTAACGATTGAGCAGTGGTTCAGCGCTGATTATTTTAAGAGTCAGTTATGGTATTACTGGTGCGCAATGTTAGCATTTCAACCATATCATAGCCTGATTGAAATGAAAAGATACACTACAAGATTTATGCATCAGTTACATTTAATCAGAAGCCTTAGAGGTATTTTGCGTACAAAATATGACCAATATAACAGCCTCATCCTGCCACTTCAAAAATATCTGGAAAGTAACGGAGTTGTTTTTGTGAACAATACAACGGTCACCGATATGGACTTTGAAGATGTGGGAAATAAAAAGAAGGTAAAAACTTTACAGATCAACAAAAATGGCAAAAAAGAAACAGTTATACTTGGAAACGATGATGCCGTATTTTTTACCAATGATTCCATGACACAGAATTCCACGCGTGGCAGCATGACAGAAGCACCTGTTATGAATAAGGACACGAGGATATTATGGTGAAAAAATTGTACTGAAATGTCAGGAACTTGGGCTTAATACCTGTTGGGTAGCAATGACGCATGGTAAATCAAAAGCGGAAATAAATAGAGGACAGAAACTGCTCATTCTTATTTCTCTGGGATATGGCAAAACACAGGGGGTTCCACATAAAAGTAAGAGTATTGCAGAACTTGGAGGTTTTTATTCTCAGATTGACCTTGGAATCGTAAATATTCCCGGTCACAGTGAAGGTTTATGCGCTTTGAAAATTACGAATGATAGTGGAAAGTATGTATTGCTCTTCTCGGATGGCGGCTATGCCCAAAAATCATGATCCTGATATTAAACCACATTTAATCAAGTTATAAAAAGGTATTTCTTTTACCATGTCAGCGAGAATTCTGCTAATTCTGGCGTTTCCGGTTTACCAATCAGAGGTTCTTTTTTGTCCAGAGTGGAAAGCTGTGCCATTTCATCCGCAGTCAGCGCAAAATCAAATAAATTGAAATTCTCTTTGATATGCTCCGGCTTAGTGCTTCTTGGAATGATGGCAATGCCTTTTTGCGTTAGAAAACGAAGAAGTATCTGTGCTGAAGTTTTATCGTATTTTTCAGTAAGTGCAAGCACCACAAGCTCCTTAAACATTTCATTGCGATTTCCCTGACCAAGCGGTGCATAAGCCATGTGCGCAACCTGCTTTTTGTCCATCCAACTGTGTTCTGTGCTACGCTGGCAGTAAAGGTTGGTTTCAATCTGATTAACAGCCGGAACGACCTTATTGTAAGCAGTTAAATCAAGAAGCTGGTCTGGCTCAAAGTTAGAAACGCCGATTGCCCGAACCTTCCCCTCGTCATACAGCTTCTCCAGCACACGCCATGCCGCATAGTAATTAGCAAAAGGCCAGTGTAAGAGCAACAGATCAATATAATCTGTTTACAGATTTTCAAGCGATTGCATGACTGTCTGTTTCGCATTTTCATAGGATTTAAAATTTTGTTCTTGCAGGTGTATTATAGGTCACAGCAATCATAATATCCAATATCTATTATCTATGGTACAATATAGCCAAAAGGAATGATGAAATGAGGATTATTATGGAGATTCGTGAACTACGTTATTTTCTGGCAGTTGCCAGAGAAGAGAATATTACCCGCGCAGCAGAAAGTCTGCATATCGCACAACCATCACTGTCAAAACAGCTTATGGAACTGGAAAAGGAACTCGGAAAGCAGCTATGATCTTGAAGAAACAATAGGCGATATTTATATAGGCGGCAGCATTTCAGAAAGTGTTTTATCTGCCGCGACAGAACTGAGAAGAAAATATTCCGGTATCAGATTTCATTTCTACAGTGGAGATGCTGTGGATGTATCAGAAAGGCTGGATCATGGCAGTCTGGATTTTGCAGTTATGCTGGAACCGGTTGACAATATAAAATATGATTTTTTATCGCTGCCGGATTGCTCAGAGTGGGGCATCCTTATGAAAAAGAATGATCCACTGACAGATAAAAAATATATCACGCAGGATGATGTAAAAAGGCTTCCTTTGATCATGCACCAGAGAATCGGGCTGCAAAATGAAATTGCACACTGGGCTGGGACAGATGTAGAAAACCTGAATATTGCTGCAACTTATAATGTGGTTCACGGAAGTCCGTTTCCTTTCGTCAGACAGGGATTAGGATATTTCTTAACTGCCAGAGATTTACTCGCACCGACCCTGGATCCGGAAGTTTACTTTCTCCCATTAGAGCCGAAACTGCCAACGCAGCTTGCTCTTGTATGGAAGAAACATGCAGTATTCAGTAATGCCGCCAAAGTATTTTATAAGTCTTTTATTTCAATATGAAATGGAGTATGATTTAGTGGAATGGAGTGTGTATACAAATGTTAATAAGAAAAGCAACGCAAAATGATATTGATGCCGTAGAAAAGTTATATGATGCAATTCACACCGCGGAGGAAAACGGGAAACAGACAATTGGTTGGATTCGCGGTGTATATCCGATACGTGCTACCGCAGAAAATGCACTGCATAAAGGCGATCTTTTTGTACTGGAAGATGACGGAGAGATATATGGAACGGGTATTATAAACAAAACTCAGGTTGAGCCCTACAAGCAGGGGAAGTGGAAGTATGATGCAGCTGATGATCAGGTATGTGTCTTGCATACACTTGTAATTTCCCCTGACAGTGCGGGCAAAGGATATGGCAGGGCATTTCTTGCATACTATGAAAAATATGCAGAAGAAAATGGCTGCTTTGAACTTAGAATAGATACAAACGCCAGAAATGCCGTAGCACGCTCCATGTATCAGAAACACGGATATACAGAAATAGGGATTGTTCCAACTGATTTTAATGGTATTGCAGGAATTGATCTGGTGTTGCTCGAGAAATATCTTGGAAAAGAAAATACAAATATAAATCCTCTTGAAATTATGAAGCGCCCCGCCGCATACGCAAGCGG
>CAYRAW010000222.1:0-5337 GCA_964422225.1 uncultured Roseburia sp. | reverse complement strand
GAAGAAGCAGGAGGCAGTCCGCTCCATCCAGAATGGCATTAATTTTGCCAGAAATGTGATACCTTTCATTCTGGGCAGATCATCGCATAACAGCATCACATCAGGATTATTCTCAAGGATCCTGTCTCTTGCTGTGTATGCATTACCTGCCCGTGCTACAATGTGTAATTCTTTATCTGCGCTGACCGCCCTGTTGAGAGCTTCCAGCAGGCGACAGTTGCCTGCCACCAGTAATATCTTGATTCTTCTCATATTGTCAATATCCCGGCTTTCTGTAAATAGACGGTCTTATATATTCAAAACGACTGTAATTCTGGCTGATAGACTCTGTGGAACCAATAAAAAGATATCCTCCGTGATCCATTTTGTCATAAATCTGATCCAATAAACGTATTTTAGTTTCTTCTTCAAAATAGATCATGACATTTCTTAAGAATACAACATGCAATGGTTTGCGAAACGGCAGCGGATTCATTAAATTGAACTGCCTGAACAGTACCTCATCCTTTAACTCTTTTGTCACCTGATATTCTTTATCATTGCATTTTCTGAAAAAACGTCTTACATATGATGCCGGGAGCTGTTCTACTGAATCCTTTGTATATACGCCCTTGCGCGCAGTCTCCAGCACATGCGTATCAATGTCTGTTGCCAGAATCGTTGTATCCCAGTTGGGATGCTCCAACCCCAGATAATCCATACAGAGCATTGCCAGTGTATATGGTTCTTCTCCTGTAGAAGAAGCCGCACACCAGATATGCCAGTCTTTCGTACTGGCTGTTTTCTGTGCCAGCTTGGGGAATACTGTTTCTTTCAAATAGAGAAAATGTTCATATTCACGCCAGAAGTAGGTATGATTTGTTGTCAATGCATTGAGAAGGTATTCTGCCTGCCCTCCTGCCGGAAATGTCTCAACCACATCCATAAGCTCACTATAGGAATGGTAGCCTGCCCTTTGCAGATAATTATCCAGCCTGCCCTGTATCATTACACGCTTTGCACTCAGATTGATCCCTGCTTTGCGCTTCATATATTTCACGATTCGCTGAAATTCTTCCTCTGTGATCATATGTGGTCTTCCTTTTGTCAGTTTTTTTTATCCTTTTTTACATTATCATATACAATTATAGCATCTTGCCTAATTAATGTCAAAACTTAGGTAAGATGCTATTCTCTAAATTACTTTATATGTTATATACTATTTTTCTTCCCAGATCATCTGCTGTATCCTGATCGAGCAGATTTGCTACGATCTGCAATGCGAACGGAATTGCCGTTCCCATTCCACGACTGGTGATCACATGTCCTGACTGTGTCACTGGCTCGTATGTCACTTCCGCACCGATCAGTTCTGCTTCCATTCCGGGATAGATACATGCCTTTCTGCCCTGCAGGAATCCCAGATGTCCGAATATCTGCGGTGCCGCACAGATTGCGCCGATCAGTTTGCCCTTATTATAAAAGTTCTGTAACTGCTCTGTTAATGCCTTGCATGCTTCCAGATTCTTTGTCCCGGGCATCCCTCCCGGACACACCAGAATATCATAACTTTCAAAATCCAGTCCTTCGATCGTGGCATCCATATCCACATTAATATTATGGGCGCCTCTGACCTGTCTGCCATTATCGATTGCCACACAGGTGACTTCTATCCCTGCACGTCTTAATATATCAACTACGGTCAATGCTTCTATTTCTTCATATCCTGTTCCAAAAAATACTGCTGCTTTCTTCATTTATTATTCCTGCCTTTCCTGATGAATTATAATACATTTATATTGTAGCATATGGAAGTCAAGTTTCAACCTTGAATCTGCAAGGTTGGGTATGATACACTAAAGTAAACAGCAATGAAAGGACTCCGAAAATATGGAAATAGAACGTAAATTTACCCTGAAAAAATTACCGGATGATCTGGAATCTTATCCCTGCCACATTATTGAACAGGCATATCTTTGTACTTCTCCTGTTGTCCGTGTACGCAAAGAAGATGATGCCTATTATATGACTTATAAGGGCAAGGGACTTATGGCAAGAGAAGAATACAATCTCCCCCTGAATGAAGCTGCTTACCAGCATTTACTTGCAAAGGCAGATGGCAATATCATTTCCAAGAAACGTTATGTCATTCCTCTGGAATCTCCACATTTCAAGTCAGATTATCTGCCGCTCACTGCACCGGATCTTGTCATTGAACTGGATATATTCGCTGCCCCTTTTGCACCACTGATCATGGCAGAAGTAGAATTTCCTGACGTAGATATGGCAAATGCCTTTATCGCACCTGACTGGTTCGATCAGGATGTCACAAATGATCCTGCCTATCATAATTCCAATATGAGTCGTGCAGTTATAAAGTAAAATAAAGGACCGGAGTTTTGTCCCCCCAGTCCTTTACTATGCCTTTTACCATGTCAACCCTTGTCTATATTAGGGCCTAACATACCAAGTTTAAAATGCTTGCGGCATAATGCCACATAACTGTCATTGGCTCCCAGAAATACCTGCTCTCCATCCCTTACAATGCCCTGATCGTTGTATCTGGCATTGCAGGTTGCTTTCTTGCCGCACCAACAGACCGTCTTTACCTCACTGATGGTATCTGCAATGGCGATCAGCCTCTGGCTGCCCTCGAACAGATTATTCTGGAAATCTGCCCGCAGTCCATAACAGACTACCGGAACATCCATAAAATCTACAATATCTGACAAAAAGTCTATCTGTTCTCTGGTTGCAAACTGCACTTCATCTACGATAATACAGTCATATGCACGAATCTGGCTTTCTGTCATGAGCTGAAGTTCTTTGAGCAGAATACACTCCATCTCCAGTCCGATTCTGGAACGTATCTTGCGCGCCCCATCTCTGGTATCTGCTTCCGTCTTGCAGATCAGTGCCTTCTGCCCTACCTCTTCATAGTTAAAATGCGTCATCAGTGCATTGGCTGTCTTGGAACTGTTCATTGCTCCATAATAAAAATACAGTTTTGCCACCTTAGTATCCTCCCATCATGGATTACAGCATAACCCCTGAATCTTCCTTATTTTCTTCAATTTTGTGATTCAGCTTCTCAAATGGTCTGCCGCATACAAGTCCTATGATAGCAGAAACCGGAATATAGAGCAACAAATGTCTGATGCATTCCCAATAATAATTATCATACAGTCCACCCACAGTCTCCCTGAGTGCATCCATTGCATAAGGGAACGGCAGATATCGATACAAGTCCTGATAGATCTGCGGCAATACTTCCATTGGGAAAGTACCACCTGCACCGGCTACCTGGATGACCATAACTACAATAGCCAGAGCTTCTCCGACATTGCCAAATGCAACAGTAAGTGAATATATGAATAAAGTAAATACAAAGCTCGCCGTTGCTGCTGCCAGCCAGAACTTAAATGGATACAGACACTGTATTCCTACATAATACAGATCACCGAGTACTGTAAGCAATGTCTGTAACTGCCCGATCAGGAAGAAAAGGACATATCTTCCAATATAAGTCTCAACAGGTTTCACATCTGTCATGCCTTCTATCGGTTCAACTTTTACATGCACGATCGCTACCAGGATCAGTGCGCCGACCCAAAGTGCCAGTACAGAATAGAATGGGGACATGGCAGAACCATAATTTTCAATTGCATATACATGCTCTGTCTGTATCTCCACAGGGGCGGACATAAATCCGCCAACCGTGTCAGGATCTGTATTAAGAAGTTCCACCAGCATCTGATAGCTGTCTCCTTCTTTTAACTCTGACAAAGTATTCACAGATTCCTGCAGATCGTCACGCATAGTACTGATGAGTTCTTTGGTCTGATGAAGATTTACTCCCATTGTGATCAGGCTTTCATTAAATGCAGCCATATCATCCTGCATCTGTGTATAACTCTCTGATACACTGTTTAAAAGACTTCTGACACTGCTTAAACTGGCAGCCAGAGATTTTGAAATACTCAGATAGGACGCAAGCTCAGTATTCAAGGCTCCCTGTGCCTGAGATACTGCACTTTGTCCTGAACTGATCGCATCCTGTGCGGCTGTAGAATCCTGTGCTGTCTCTGCTGTAGCCGTAACAGAATCTGTAACGACCAGAAATGAATTTACCAAAGCCTCATATGTATTCAGTTCTGTTATCGCACTGTTAAGCTTCTCGATCAACACATCTACCAGTGAATCTGCACTGGTCACGCCAAGTGCCTGTAATCCTGACGTATCCATGATCGTATCCGTTGCCGTTGTCAATACTTCTGCCAACGTACTGACAAGAGTTGCATTGACCTGCTGTTGTACTGCAGTCTTGGCCTTTGCTGTGATCTTGGGAGCTATCGCATTCTTTTTCTCATTCTCATAATAAATGATCTCCGGGTGCTGTACATCGTCTGACAGGAAACTGACCAGATCTGATGTAAAGTCTTCCGGCATAACCAGTGCTGCATAATAATCTCCACTGTACACTCCATCAATTGCATCCTGTGTCGTGTCTGTAAATACCCAGCCAATCGTTGTATTAGCTTCCAATGCTGATATGACCTTATCTCCCATATTAAAATAGGTATCTTCAATGTTTACGCCCTGATCGTCTGATGCAACTGCTACCTTGATCTTGGAAGTAGATGCCTCTCCATACGGATCCCAGTTAGATAAAATATTGAACCATGCATACAAGGAGGGCAGTATGATCAGTCCAAGCATGATAACGACCGCTACGACATTTGTTTTAATGCGCTTGAAATCTGTTATAAAAATATTGCAAATATTTTTCATTTCCACTTCTCCTCTTAGTCTCTTGCTTCATCCTGCGTCCTTGGACGTTTTGCAGCTGCTCTTGCTTTACGCATTGCAGCATAATCCTGTGCTTCCTTACGCTGTACCTCATCTATTACAGGAGTGGATGCCGCCTGTCTGCCAAGAGTTGCTGCATATTTTCTAATGCTCTCGACCAGTTCTTCCTCAGCCTGTGTCATTTCATCTGTGTCATGCACTTCAATTGCATCATCTGTGCTGTGCGCCTCTAATGCAGGCACCTGTATGATTTTCTGCGCCTGTTTATCTTCTAATAATCCCGTACTTTCGATGACTTTTTCCACAACGAGATTATCATCGATCAGCCCTTTGATATCAGCATCCTCATCCTTAAATCCCAGTTCCTTTAATTTCTTCTGCATCTGATAGTCCATATACTCTACAACGATCAGATACAGTGAAATTGCAAACAACGATACGATCCACAATACCAGAAATACTACTTTAGAACTGTCGAGCTTGAACATCACGGTCAAAAAGATCAGGGGAATGATAATGACCAGACGAATTCCTATCTTAATACGCTGC
>CAYRAW010000221.1:0-5372 GCA_964422225.1 uncultured Roseburia sp. | reverse complement strand
GTTTCGATGGCAAGAAGGGGATCATTGTTCTGGCAGCAACCAACAGACCGGAGATTCTTGATAAGGCACTGCTTCGTCCGGGACGTTTCGACAGAAGAGTTATCGTTGACAAACCTGACTTAAAGGGTCGTGTTGATATCCTGAAAGTACATGCCAAAGATGTATTGATGGATGAAACAGTAGATCTGGATGCGATCGCACTTGCGACCAGCGGTGCGGTAGGTTCTGATCTTGCCAATATGATCAATGAAGCTGCTATCAATGCAGTCAAGGAGGGCAGAGATTTTGTAAGCCAGAAAGACCTGTTCAATGCAGTGGAAGTTGTATTGGTGGGTAAGGAGAAGAAAGACCGTATCATGAGCAAGGAAGAGCGCAAGATCGTATCCTACCATGAGGTCGGACACGCGCTGATCAGTGCATTACAGAAGAACTCCGAGCCTGTACAGAAAATTACGATAGTACCCAGAACAATGGGCGCTCTGGGATATGTTATGCATGTGCCGGAGGATGAGAAGTACCTGAATACGCAGGCGGAACTGCATGATATGATCGTAGGACTCTTAGGTGGCCGTGCCGCGGAGGAGATCGTATTTGATACAGTAACGACGGGAGCCTCCAATGATATTGAGAAGGCAACAAGTATTGCACGTTCCATGGTAACACGTTATGGTATGAGCAAGAAATTCGGTCTGATCGGACTGGAAACGGTAGAGAGCCAGTATCTGGATGGAAGATCCTCTCTTAACTGTGCAGACAATACTGCATCCGAGATCGACAATGAGGTTATGCAGATCCTAAAGGATGCTTATGAAGAGGCATTACAGATGCTTCGTGAGAACAGAGATGTTCTGGATAAGATCGCAGCACATCTGATCGAGAAAGAGACGATCACCGGTAAGGAATTCATGAAGATATACAGAGAAGCCAAGGGACTTCCTGAACCGGAAGAGAAGCCGGAGGAAAAGGCAAAGGAAACAACTGCTCCGACAGAAACTTCCAGGCAGACGGCTGCAGATGATGATGACGATGAAACTGCACCGACGCCGGAAGAGTTAAAGAATCGACCAACACAGCAGGCAGTGAATCCATATTTACCTCGCAATGAGATATCCTTTGCTCCCAGACAGCCGCAGCAGCCACAACAGCAGCCGGACAGTTCCCAAGAGCCGGGAACAGCACAGACTCCGGAAACAGACAAAGATAAGTCACAGTTTGGTTCTATGTGGGATCAGAATGTGAATGGACGTCAATAAATAAAAAGAGATAGAAGAACAAAAAATCACTGAATTTTTAAAAAACAGTGATTTTTTGTTTTGAATATGGTATCATTTCACTGTGAATGAAAGGAGCTTGAATAATATGCAACCATATAAAGCAAAAATGATGCCTTTAGAGTATAAAATAGATAAAGAAATGTTACGATTGATTTCAGAGGCAAATGTAAAATATGGGGAGTATAAATCTCTATTGAACACTTTGGAGTTTGATGCAGGTTTCTTTCTGGATTCAGTTATTTTAAATGAAAGTTATAAATCAACACAGATCGAGGGAACCCAGATTTCTCAGGATGAGATGTATTACCTCAAGTATATGGAAAAAACAGATGATAATCAGGAGATACAAAATCTCAAAAAAACGATAGAATACGCTTCGGAATATTTACAGGCAGGGAATCAAATATGCTATGAACTTGTAAATGAAATGCATAAAATTATTCTGGACAGTGCAACATTTATGCCACCTATCCCGGAAGAGGTCTATGGGCTGCTTACAAATTTATATGAATACATGAATGATGAGTTTATAGATCCGTTGTTGGTAAATATTGCATTGTCACATATGCAGTTTGAAACGATACATGCGTATAAAGATGGAAATGGACGATTAGGAAGGGCATTGATTCCCGTACAAATGTCAATGCTGGATGGGAGTACACCAATTCTGTATATGTCAGAAATCCTGGAATTATATAAGCCATCTTATCAGAGAAACCTTATGGAATGCAGAAAGGGTAATGTAGCAGGATATATCAAATTCTTTTTGCAATGTATCATTGATCAATGCAATGCATATATCATTAAAATTGAAAGAATCAAAGAGATTTATAAAGAAGATATGGAAACAATTAAAGCAATCAAAGGAAATTCCGTGTATAGGATCATGCCTGTTATTATGAAGCAGATCGTTTTTACCAAAAAGGAAGTACAGGATTTATCAGGAGTATCTACAAATGTAGTGTCCAATATAATAAATCAACTGGTAGATCTAAAAGTGATAGTACCGGATTCCACGGTTGTAAAGAAAGGTTATAGATATCAGAAAATCTATGAAGTGTTTGTTGGTGCAGGAGATTTTCTGTAAAATACTGCATTATAGGCAGGCAATTGTAAAACGTATGGAACAAAAGGAGACTTATATGCCACAGGATTTTGATGTCAGGGAAGAGTTGAGGAAGCTTCCGAATAAACCGGGTGTGTATATCATGCATGATAAGGATGATACTATTCTGTATGTGGGGAAGGCAATCAATCTGCATAATCGTGTTCGTTCCTATTTTAAGGAGAATATAGGAAGAGGACCGCAAATTGATAAGATGGTATCTTTGATCGCAAGATTTGAATATATTGTAACGGACTCTGAACTGGAAGCGCTGGTTCTTGAAAATAACCTGATCAAGGAGAACCGGCCCAAATATAACACCATGCTCAAGGATGATAAGACTTATCCGTATATAAAAGTAACAGTAGGAGAAGAATATCCGCGCATCCTTCTGGTCAGACAGATGAAGAAAGATAAGGCGAGATATTTTGGACCATTTACCAGTGGCGGAGTCAAGGAAACCATAGATCTGATCAATAAATTATATAAACTTAGAACCTGTAACCGCAGACTTCCGGCAGATATTGGGAAGGAAAGACCTTGCCTGAATTACCATATCAACCAGTGCAGTGCGCCCTGTCAGGGGTATATATCCAAAGAGGAATATGCAGCGCAGATCGAACAGGCTCTGGATTTCTTAAATGGTAAATATCAGCCCATTATCAAGGAATTGAGAGAAAAAATGCAGGCAGCGTCCGAAGCGATGGAGTATGAAGAAGCAATCAAGTATCGGGATCTCATTGAAAATATCAAAAAAATCAGCGAGACACAGAAAATGTCCGATAATGTAGGTGAAGATAAGGATATTATCGCGCTTGCAATAGATGGTAATGAGACAGTGGTTCAGGTCTTTTTCCTGAGAAATGGCAAACTGATAGGCAGAGAGCACTTCTATATGACACAGATAGAAGAACCGACAGTTGATAAAATATTAACGAGCTTTGTCAAACAGTTCTATGCAGGTACACCTTTTATTCCAAGGGAGATCATGCTGCAGGAGCCAATAGAGGATATGGAACTGGTCGAAAAATGGCTTTCTGCTAAGAAGGGTGCACGCGTGCGCCTAAGAGTTCCACTAAAAGGCTCCAAGGAGAAACTGGTAGAGTTGGCGGCAAAGAATGCGGCCCTTGTATTAAGTCAGGACAGAGAGCGTATCCGCAGGGAAGAAGGCAGAACCATCGGCGCAGTGAAGGAAATCGAGGATTTACTGGGATTAAAAGGACTCTCACGTATGGAGGCTTTTGATATCTCCAATACCAGTGGATTCGCAAATGTCGGCTCTATGGTAGTCTATGAAAAAGGCAAACCAAAGCGCAGTGATTACCGCAAATTCAAGATGAAAACGGTAGCCGGACCCGATGATTACGCCTGTATGCATGAGGTATTAACGAGACGTTTTCAGCATGGACTGGATGAAAAACAGGAATTTCAGGAGCAAAATATGGATGAGAACTTTGGCAGTTTTACAAAGTTTCCGGATCTTTTGCTCATGGATGGTGGACGAGGCCAGGTAAACATTGCCTTGCAGGTACTTGATGAACTTGGAATCGATATTCCTGTGTGTGGTATGGTCAAGGATGATAACCATCGTACCAGAGGACTGTATTTCCACAATAAGGAACTGCCGATCGATAGAAATTCGGAAGGCTTCAAGCTGATTACCCGTATCCAGGATGAGGCGCACCGGTTTGCCATCACGTACCATCGTTCCCTTAGAAGTAAGGCACAGGTACATTCCGTTCTGGACGAGATAAATGGTGTTGGACCAAGCAGAAGAAAGGCTTTGATGAAGTATTTCAAATCTATTGAAGACTTGCAAAATGCTGAAGTAACTACATTGTGTGAAGTACCGGGAATCACAGCAAATGTAGCAGAGGAAATCTATCGCTTTTTTCACAGCGCAAAGCAATAATCAGTAGCAAAGCATCTTCAATTATGCTATGATTATGACAGAAGGCCCCTGTATATTGGGCAAATTGTGAGGAAAGGTATGGTTACGGATATGGCAGTTAGTATCAAACAATTAATTGATAAGCTGGAACTGCAGAACCTGACTCCGGAGGTGGACATTGCCGGTATTAAGGTGACTCAGCCGGATATCAACAGACCTGCACTTCAGCTGGCGGGATATTTTGAACATTATGATGAGACAAGACCACAGATCATAGGCTTTGTAGAGTATTCCTATATGGAGCATATGACAGAAGAAGATAAAAGAGAGGTCTACCCAAAAGTCCTTTCTGAGAAAACACCTTGTATTGTTTTCTGCAGAGATCTGCGTCCGGATGAGATCTTCCTGGAGGCAGCAGTACAGAACAAAGTGCCGGTACTGCTGACGCAGAAATCGACTTCTGCTTTTATGGCTGAGATCATCAGATGGCTCAATGTCAAACTTGCTCCCTGCATCTCTGTGCATGGTGTATTGGTCGATGTATATGGTGAAGGTGTCCTGATCACAGGTGAGAGCGGTATTGGTAAGAGCGAGGCAGCTCTGGAACTGATCAAGAGAGGACACAGACTTGTATCAGATGATGTAGTGGAAATACGTAAAGTCAGTGATGATACTCTGGTAGGTACAGCACCTGATATCACGAAGCATTTTATTGAACTGCGTGGTATTGGTATTATAGATGTAAAGGCATTATTCGGTGTATCCAGTGTCATGGATACTACAAACATCAGCCTTGTTATCCGCCTTGAAGACTGGGATAAGGAGAAAAAATACGACAGACTTGGTCTGGAAGAGAACTATACGGAATATCTTGGTAATAAGGTTGTATGTCATAACATTCCGATCAGACCCGGTCGAAGTCTGGCGATCATCTGTGAATGTGCGGCAGTTAACCACAGACAGAAGAAGATGGGCTATAATGCAGCACAGGAGCTGTACCAGCGTGTGCAGAATTCGCTGACAAGAAAAAGAGAAGAGGACGAAGAATAATGAGTAAGTATTGTTTCGGTGTCGATGTAGGTGGCACAACAGTAAAAATGGG
>CAYRAW010000220.1:0-5381 GCA_964422225.1 uncultured Roseburia sp. | reverse complement strand
AAGCCTCCAATGCCCAAACTTCCATTTCTCCGAAACGCTGTCCACCGAACTGTGCTTTACCACCCAGAGGCTGCTGTGTAACTAAGGAGTACGGTCCAGTTGAACGTGCATGGATCTTATCATCTACCAAGTGGTGAAGTTTCAGATAATGCATGTGTCCGATTGTTACAGGGCTGTCAAAGTACTCGCCGGTTCTACCATCTCTTAATCTGACTTTACCGTCTCTGGAGATAGGAACACCCTTCCATAATTTTCTGTGATCTCTGTTCTGATACAGATAATCCATAACTTCCGGAAGCAGTTCTTCCTTATGTTTAGCCTCGAATTCTTCCCATTCAAGGTTAACATAATCATTTGCCAGATCCAGCGTATCCATGATATCAGCTTCGTTTGCACCATCAAATACAGGTGTGGAAACATTAAAGCCTAATGCTTTCGCTGCCAGAGACAAGTGAATCTCCAATACCTGTCCGATATTCATACGTGAAGGTACGCCCAAAGGATTCAATACGATATCAAGAGGACGTCCGTTAGGCAGATATGGCATATCTTCTACTGGAAGTACACGGGAAACGACACCCTTGTTACCATGACGACCAGCCATCTTATCACCAACGGAAATCTTTCTCTTCTGTGCGATATAAATACGAACTACCTGATTTACACCAGGAGAAAGTTCTGTATCACCATTAGCTCTGGAGAATACCTTGGCATCTACAACAACACCATACTCACCATGAGGAACCTTAAGGGATGTATCTCTGACTTCTCTTGCCTTCTCACCAAAGATTGCACGAAGGAGTCTTTCTTCTGCTGTCAGCTCAGTCTCACCCTTAGGAGTAACCTTACCAACCAGAATATCACCTGCACGAACCTCAGCACCGATTCTGATAATACCTCTGTCATCCAGATCCTTTAAAGCATCATCGCCGACACCCGGAACATCTCTTGTGATCTCTTCCGGTCCGAGCTTGGTATCTCTTGCATCTGTTTCGTATTCTTCCATATGGATTGATGTATACACATCATCCTGAACCAGTCTCTCACTCAACAGAACAGCATCCTCGTAGTTATAACCTTCCCAGGTCATGAAACCGATCAGAGGGTTCTTACCAAGCCCAAGTTCTCCACCGCTTGTAGAAGGACCATCAGCGATTACCTGACCTGCTTCTACATGGTCGCCCTTAAATACGATAGGCTTCTGGTTGTAACAGTTAGACTGGTTGCTTCGTGTAAATTTATATAAATGGAACTCTGCCTTCTCACCATCATCATAA
This sequence comes from uncultured Roseburia sp., assembly GCA_964422225.1. Lineage (GTDB taxonomy): Bacteria > Bacillota > Clostridia > Lachnospirales > Lachnospiraceae > COE1. The sequence continues at coordinate 4,104 of CAYRAW010000220.1, read as the reverse complement.
GTCATTCTGATCATCTTGGAGGAAACATAAGTAATTGTACCCGGCTTCTTAGCCACAACACAAACGCCAGAGTCCACAGCGGTCTTAACTTCAATACCCGTACCAACTACAGGAGCTTCTGTGATCATAAGAGGTACTGCCTGACGCTGCATGTTAGATCCCATCAACGCACGGTTCGCATCATCGTTCTGAAGGAAAGGAATCAATGCTGTAGCAACTGAGAATACCATTCTTGGAGACACGTCCATATAATCGAACATTGTCTTGGGATATTCCTGTGTTTCATCCAGATAACGACCGGATACAGAGTTACGTACAAAGTAACCATTCTCATCCAGTGCCTCGTTAGCCTGTGCTACATGGTAATTATCTTCCTCATCGGCTGTCATATAAACAACTTCATCTGTAACTCGAGGATTCTTAGGATCTGTTTTATCGATCTTTCTATAAGGAGCTTCGATAAAACCATATTCATTAATTCTTGCATAGGATGCCAGAGAGTTGATCAGACCGATGTTAGGTCCTTCAGGAGTCTCGATAGGACACATTCTTCCATAGTGGGAATAATGTACATCTCGAACCTCGAATCCGGCACGATCTCTTGACAGACCACCAGGTCCCAATGCAGATAAACGTCTCTTATGTGTCAACTCACCCAGAGGGTTATTCTGATCCATAAACTGTGACAACTGTGAAGATCCGAAGAACTCCTTAATTGCTGCCTGTACAGGTTTAATATTGATCAGTACCTGTGGTGATACATCGTCAGAATCATGTGTTGTCATTCTTTCACGGACAACACGTTCCATTCTTGAAAGACCGATACGGTACTGGTTCTGTAACAGTTCTCCTACCGCTCTGATACGTCTGTTACCCAAGTGGTCAATATCATCACTGTTGCCCAGACCATATTCAAGATGCATATTATAGTTAATGGAAGCAAGAATATCTTCCTTAGTAATATGCTTCGGAATCAATTCATGTACATTTCTCTGAATAGCATCTGCTAATTCTTCCGGATTCTCTGAATACTCTTCAAGGATTTTACGAAGTACAGGGAAATATACCTGCTCAGTGATTCCAAGAGAATGAGGATCACAGTCTACGAAATTAGTGATATCTACCATCATATTGGAAAGAACTTTAACAACTCTCTCCTCAGTCTGAATCCATACAAAAGGTACTGCTGCATTCTGGATTGCATCTGCCATTTCCATTGTTACAGTTTCACCCTTCTGTCCTAATACTTCACCTGTGAAAGGATCTACAACATCCTCAGCAAGCTGAGCATTACGGATTCTGCTTCTGAGAGCGAGCTTCTTATTAAATTTATAACGACCTACTTTGGCAAGATCATATCTTCTTGGATCAAAGAACATGGCTGTAACCAGATTCTCTGCACTGTCCAAACTGAAAGGTTCTCCTGGACGGATCTTACTGTATAATTCCTTCAGACCTTCCTGATAGTTCTCTGCGGTATCCTTTGTGAAGCTTGCATGAATCTTAGGTTCGTCACCGAATAATTCAAGAATCTCTTCATTCGTACCAACACCAAGAGCTCTGATAAATACAGTAATAGGTACCTTTCTTGTTCTATCTACACGCACATAAAAAACATCATTGGAATCTGTTTCGTACTCCAACCATGCACCACGGTTAGGGATTACTGTACAGGAGAATAATCTCTTACCAATCTTATCATGCGCAATACCATAATAGATACCGGGTGAACGTACTAACTGGCTGACGATAACACGCTCCGCACCATTAATTACGAAGGTACCTGTTTCAGTCATCAGTGGGAAATTACCCATAAAAATCTCATGTTCACTGATTTCTTCTTTTTCCTTATTATGAAGGCGAACTTTGATCTTTAAGGGGGCTTCATAAGTTAAATCTCTCTCTTTGCATTCTTCAATCGTATGCTTGATCTCATCTTCAGCTAAGATGTAATCTACAAATTCCAGACTTAAGCGTCCGCTGTAGTCCGTAATCGGTGAGATATCCGCAAGAGCTTCACGAAGTCCCTCATCAAGAAACCACTTATAGGAATCCTTCTGGACTTCAATGAGGTTTGGCATCTCCAGAACCTCTTTTCGTCGTGAATAGCTCATACGCATTGTCTTACCGGCGGTAACTGGACGTATTCTGTTCTTTTCCATGACATTTCACCCCGTTCTTCATGATATAAATCTATTTACATTTACGCCATTTGGGCACAAAACGAGCACAATTCATCACAATAGCGCACACTACATATTAACACAACGCCTTGTGCAAGTCAACTACTTTTTTCCATATTTTTAGATAATGAAATAAAGCAAAAGAACCGGATAGGAATCCCCACCCGGTTCTGTAAGTTCTCAGTCCACTTAAATTATTTAAGAGTAACCTTAGCACCTTCAGCTTCAAGCTTTGTCTTGATTTCTTCAGCTTCTGCCTTAGAAGCGCCCTCTTTAAGAGTCTTAGGAGCGTTATCAACTAAATCCTTAGCTTCCTTTAAGCCAAGACCTGTTGCTTCACGAACAACCTTGATAACCTTAACCTTGTTAGGACCAACTTCTGTTAATTCTACATCGAACTCGTCCTTCTCTTCAGCTGCTGCTGCGCCAGCGCCTGCTGCTGCAACTACAACACCTGCTGCTGCAGATACACCGAACTCTTCTTCACAAGCTTTTACTAAATCATTTAATTCTAATACAGTTAATTCTTTGATAGCATCAATAAATTCTGCTGTTGTTAACTTTGCCATTTTATTTACCTCCATTGATAATTTAATATAATTGTTCTTTAATATGTTCCGATAGGATTATTCTGCCGGAGTCTCTTCTGCTGCTGGAGCTTCCTCTGCTGCAGGAGCTGCTTCGCATGCACCAGCGCCGCCTTTTTCTGCGATCTGATTAAGCACACGAGCAAAGTTTGTAATAGGAGACTGAATGCTTCCAAGGAACTTGGAGAGCAGTTCTTCTCTTGAAGGGATGTTTGCGATTGTTGCAATACCCTGTGCGTCGTATACGATACCTTCTACGACACCTGCCTTCATTTCAAGTGCAGGGCAATCCTTAGCAAAATTGTTAATGATTCTTGCAGGTGCTGTTGCATCAGTCTTGCTGACCGCAATAGCATTTGTACCCTCTAAACTTGATGTTAAGCCTTCAAATGCTGTACCCTTAAATGCACGGGTCATCATTGTGTTCTTGTAAACCTTGTAAGTTACTCCTGCTTCACGAAGCTGCTTACGAAGAGCTGTATCCTGAGCTACTGTGATTCCACGGTAGTCAACAACTACTACAGATGCGGCATCCTGAATATTTGCAGAAATTTCTTCCACGATAGGCTGTTTCAGTTCAATCTTTGCCATTTGTTCTACCTCCTTATAGATTTAGTCTGAAAGTATTCCTTTCAAATTGCCGAAAAGGAGTCTCATATAATAAGAAAACCTCCCTATTCAAAGACAGAGAGGTAAAAAGTAATCTTGTTAAACTCTTTTCCTCGGTAGGCGATATACTTACGCTTCCGGTTACCCGTCAGCACCTACTGTCTTCGGCACGGTTTCAAAACCTTAAACAGCATATCATACTTATATATTCATGTCAAGCATTTATTTTAAAAAGTAACATACCCTTCTTCATCTATCGTTACTCCCGGCGATATTGACCTCATATATTCAAGCACCGCCATTTTCTCCTCGCCCGTCAAAAGTACGGTTCTGCAGTCCGACTGTCTGCATGGTATAAACTGAAATGTCTGCATAATTCCTTCTGCCAGAGTCACTTCCACCAGACAGGTATTCTGTGTTTTGGAATTGAACCAGAAATTTCCCAGGCTGTAGATAACAGGAACGCTTTCTACTGTATCTATTTTCTGTAGGCAATGAGGATGATCTCCCATGATCAGATCCACACCTGCCTGTGCATAGAGAGGTGCCTGTTGCTCTTGCAGCCAGTCTATCGATTCCTGACTCTCCGTTCCCCAGTGAATATAAAGTATCACATAATCACTGTTAGCCTTTGCTTCCGCAATGGCTGAAAGCAGATTATCAGGATTCATACACCTGAGCACGCCCGGTGTATCCACCGTGGCTTCCTTCGTATCCGGCACGCC
>CAYRAW010000219.1:0-5415 GCA_964422225.1 uncultured Roseburia sp. | reverse complement strand
GACTGTTTCGGATGGCTGCCTCATTACATATGAGTTAAAGCCAAACGCCAGAGAAGCATACCTTAGGAACTATATTCTGGGTTGGGGTCTTTCCATGCTTGCCATGCAGCGCGGAGAAACAGCACTTCATTGCAGTGCTGTCTGTGACAGCAGCCGTGCCATCCTCTTGTGTGGTGAGAGTGGCAGTGGGAAATCTACATTGACCAGAACATATGTAGACACAGGATACCATCTCATGGCAGATGATATGGCTCTGATCGAGTATCACAGTAATCAGCAGGCATGGGTTAAGTCTGCATTTCCTTATCAGAAACTCTGCCGTGATGCTGCCTTAAGAAGTGGCTGCTCACTGGATCAACTTATCTATATTGATGAAGAAAAAGACAAATTTCTGGTTCCCTGTCATGATATTTATGAATCCAGTTCGAAACCTCTAGGTGCGATCATCCAGTTATCTGTAGGTAATGTTCCCAATGTAACAGTTCAGAAATTGGAGGGACTTCCAGCTTTTTATACCTGTGTTAATAATCTTTTCCTGAGGCATCTGTTGGGAAATCAGAAGTATGATCCCCTAATCGCTGAAAAATGTCTGAAAATAGCTGCCTGTACTAAAGTTTACGCCATAATCAGACCTAGAGATCAGGATACCACGGTTGAAGTCTCAGACGTTGCTAGAGCAATCACAGATTCATTGGAGGAATAATTATGATCAAGCTTCTTCTAGTTGATGATGATAAAGAAGTTTTAACAATCAACACAAAATACTTTACCCAAAACGGATATGAGGTAATGGCTTCCACAAATGCCAGAAATGCAATCAAAATTTTAGGCAGCTTCACACCCGACTGTATCGTACTGGATGTCATGATGCCCGGTATGGATGGCTTTAAGGCGTGTTCTGAAATAAAAAAACAATGTCAGGCGCCTGTTATTTTTCTTACTGGCAGAGATTCCGAAGATGATAAAATCCATGGGTTATTACTAGGTGCTGATGACTATATGATCAAACCATATAGTCTTAAAGAACTTTCTGTCCGTATTCAGGTTCTCATTCGCAGATACAAGAAAACCACCGTACCAGATTCTTCTGTCCTGGAATATCTGCCTTTTCGCATGGAATTAAATTCCCACAAAGCTTACTATGACAATGTTGAAATACCACTTAGTAATAAAGAATTTGACCTTTTACACCTTCTAGCAGCGTCACCCGGAACAGTCTTCTCTTTTGAAGATATCGGACAGACAGTCTGGGGACAATATCTGGATTCTGACCGCAAAACTATCATGGTAACCGTCAACCGATTACGTAAAAAAATATGTAACTACCCTGCCATTGCAAATTCTATTGAAACCGTCTGGTCCAAAGGATATCAATTTGTCATGAAATAATACAGTAATGTGCTATAAGTGGCACAGAAACGGAGATAATATGTCTGCCTCAAAAAACAATTTCATCAAACCCGAATTATACGTGGAAGAATTGACTCATGCACTATATGAGTCCAATCAAAAGCTTTATAATGTCAACCAAAAATTACTGGAACAGGAACAAAAACGTCTGGAATTCTATGCCAACATCTCCCATGATCTGCGTGCGCCTATCACAGCTTTGTCCAATTCCATAGAATATATGCTGTCCTGCCCCAGGCTGACTCCAGACGATTTGGATACTAATCTGCATATCATGCAAAAACGCATCCTGTATATGGAACATCTTATCAATGATATTTTCCTTCTCTCTTCTCTGGATTCCTCTGACAGCAAAGTGCATAAGGATGATGTAGATATCCGCTTCTTTCTCGAAGATTATTTCTATCTATGCAAGGAAGATGCCAGATACGTGAATGTCGAGCTGGTGTCCTGCATTCCTGATACGCTCAACCTTACTCTGCACATAGATCCGGTATTGATGCAGCGAGTGCTTGATAATTTGTTCACAAATGCTTTGAAATACAGTAAAGGAACACCATATATTGAATTGGGTGCCTATATAGAGGGGGCGGATCTGATCATTTATGTGCTGGATCACGGGATCGGTATCTCAGCTAAAAACATCAAGCGTATCTTTGACCGTTCCTATATGATTACCAAAAGCCGTACTCCCGGTACAGATACCAGCAGTGGCTTTGGACTTTCTATCGCAAAATCAATCATAGAACATCACAGCGGCAGCATAACCTGTGAAAGCAAGCTGAAAAAAGGAAGCCGTTTCATGATCCGACTCCCTTTATAAGTTTGTGTCATTCTATTATTTTTTTATTTTCAATTCTAAGTTCTCTGTCGCAATATTCCAGAATACTCTTTCTATGTGTAATGATCAGACACGTAGGTTTGGGCTCAATCCGGCGAAGTCCGCATATTACTGACTGTTCTGTCGCTTCATCCAGTGCTGATGTAGCTTCATCCAGTATCAGGAAAGGTGACTTTCTTACAAAAGCCCTTGCGATTGCGATTCTCTGCGCCTGTCCTTCGGAAAGTCCATGTCCGCGCTCTCCAATTACAGTATCTATTCCATTCGGAAGCTCCTGTACAAAATCATAGGCTGCTGCCAGTTTCAAAGCCTCATACATTTCCTCCTGTGTCGCATTCAGATTTCCCATACGTATATTCTCTCTTACTGTGCCACTGAACAAAGTATTCCCCTGCGGAACATATGCTATAAACTCCCTGGTTGCAGCGTTTGCCCACTGCCTGTCTCCTTTCTCATTAAAGAAGGCAACTTTACCACTGATATTTCCCACAAATGACATGATAATACGAATCAATGTTGTCTTACCAATGCCTGATTCTCCAATGATGGCAACAAACTCTCCCGGCGCTATATGTAAAGATACATCATCCAGCACCATTTCATCAGCAGTATAACCAAAAGACAAATGTTCCATATCTATGCCGGCCTGCTTCACTTTCAAAGACCCGGATGCCCTTTCTTCCAGAGGCATGTCCTGCAATTCCATGATTCTGCCAGCCGAAGCAAGGACAGACACTACTTTCGGAATCTGCTGCGCTAACTGCATAATAGGTGACTGTACTCTGTTTACCAGTGTGAGAAATACTGACATAGTACCGTATGTAATCGCTTTGGCAGAAATCTGTACTGCGCCATATGCAAACGCAGCAATATAACCAAGTTGAAATGCCACAGACATAACCGTGGAACTGATCAGTCCCATCTTGGTGCGCTTAAATACCCATTTAAAACGATTTTCCCGAAGTTGGGTCAGTCTATCAGTAGAATAATCTTCATTGGCAAACGCTTTCACAATCAGAAGATTTGCCAGGCTCTCTTGCAAGAAAGATCTGTAGGACGCTTCTGTTTCCTGCACTTTTAACTGCAATTTCTTCAGCTTACGTCCAAACCACCATGATGTGACCGCTGCTACCGGTGCTACAATCAAGGCAAATACAGCCAACAGCGGCGAATATGCAAAAAGTGTAAAAAAAACCAAAATCAATTCAACAAATAATTTAATAATACTGGGAATCGTTCCAATAATCCCATCTGCTATATTGCCTGCATCACTGGTAAGTCTCGTCATAAGATCACCTGTATGATAACGCTTTACATCTATCCAGTGAGAATGTATGATTTTCTCATAGATCTGCTTGCGGATGCCAAATGAAAAATGTTCACTGAGCATCGTACTCAGCAGGGATGATGTGATCGATACAATCTGCATTCCTACCATCAAAGCCATATATACCACAATCATGATGATAAAAGGATTTCCATCCGTAGCATTATCAATAATTCTCTTCGATAACGCGACCATTATCAAAGAAACAACTGTACTCATAAGATCAAAGAACATCATCAGACTTATCTTCCCCATATAGGGTCTGGAATATTGCATAAGCCATCTGGCATATTGATACTGATTGTCCCGATCCTTCCATAATTTTATCACTTTATTGTCCATGTTCGCTCCCTCTGCTCTCAAAATAAAATGCAATTTTCAGTATAACACACTCCGTTTCATTTATGAAGTTCTTTTTTTATTTTACTTCACAGAAAAATCTTTTCAGGATAAATGCAGATTGACTTATTTCGTACAATCTTCTATAATAAATTATGTTGTACATATATTTATTTGTATGTCTCCAATGAGAGATGCGGAAAGGCATGGTGCTAATATGAATGATATGACCAGAGTTCGTCTGATCAAGCAGCTAGATGTGACTGATCTGTCCGGTGAGAAGGTCATGATCGATTTTTCAACTGGTAAGTACTTTCTATTGAAGGGATCTGCAAATGAGATCTGGGATATGCTGGACAGTGATATTACAATTGCAGACATCAGGAAAGCTCTTATGGAAATTTATGATGTAGATGCTGAAACATGTACAGATTCTATACACAGTTTCTTGTTACAGATGCAGCAGAACGGTTTTGTGGAATTACAGGATGCATAGAAAACAGCAGGTTGATAATGACCTGCTGTTTTTTCTGTCGGCTGCAATATCCCATTGATGACATAGAAAAATAATGTTATACTATTTTTTATGAAACATAAAATACCATTTATCATCGTAATTTTATTACTTGCCGCTATCGGTATCATGATTTATTGTTCTGCCGGACTGACCACTACCTATTACGAATATGAGAGTAGCCGTATACCATCTTCCTTTGATGGTTTTCGCATTACCGTTCTGTCAGATATACATTGTAAAAGCTTCGGAAAAAATAACGAAAAAATGGTGGAAGCCATTAAGGCCGCTGAACCTGACCTGATATTGATTCTGGGTGATAGCGTTGACCACTGGCATCGCAATGATTTCTCTGCGTTGGTCAGCCTGTTTTCGAGGATATCCTCCATTGCGCCTGTCTATGCAATAAGCGGTAATCACGAATGTGCCAATCCTGAACTATATTCACAATTGTGTGTACTATACAAACAATACCGGATAGAAAATTTGGATGACAGTGAGGTAATATTTTCATATCAGGGAGATTCAATCATATTAAAAGGTCTGGGAGCTTTTGAAAACAAAGTCCATTGGGATAAAAGCTTTCTTATCAACGACCATCCTGAAGCCTTTACTATTCTTCTTGACCATTATCCCCAGTTGAACAGGCTGGCATCCTATGGATATGACCTGCTCTTATCCGGTCATGTGCATGGCGGCATTATCCGTCTGCCCATTCTAGGAGGCTTGATTGGGAACGACAGACAGTTATTCCCAGAGTATTCAGCCGGTCAATACCAGCTGTTGGATACAACCATGTATGTCAGCAGGGGAATCGGCAATTCCGCTATTCCAAGGATTAACAATAATCCGGAAATCGTCTGTATTACTTTACATTCTATCGCTGATTAAAGGAGTAAATCTATGTATTCAATAAAAAATTTAACTATTATGGGGTTGGTGTGTATTCTCGCCGTTAGCGGATGTCAAATTCAGAATACCAAC
>CAYRAW010000218.1:0-5426 GCA_964422225.1 uncultured Roseburia sp. | reverse complement strand
CGCAGCCTGACCTACGACATGGGGGATGGGGATGTGGTGCTGACACCGGAAATTACGGCGGAATTTTTAATCTGCAACGGCGGAAAATTCACTATGGAAAACGGCTGGCCGGTGGTAAACGAAGAGGGCATCACCGCCTTTGTGGACAGTCTGGCGGCGGAATACGATACCTACGGCAAACCGCATTTCTTTCATGCCACGAGAGGCGAAGACATAGAAATAGAAGGAGGCACCTACGGCAACGAGCTGGACAGGGAAGCGGAGATTGCTTTCTTAAAAGATTACTTCGGCAGTGCGGGCGTAACCATTATTGTAAAGCATATTCCTTCTTATAAAAAACAGGCGTATGTGAGAGGAAAGCAAGATCTGCTTAGCACCTACGTGGAAGTGGATATGGGAGAACAGAAGCTTTATTATTACGAAGAGGGCGTCTTAAAACTGGAAACGGATGTGGTAACCGGCAACATGAGCCGGAAGTGGGACACCCCGGCGGGCGTAAATTATGTGTACGGCAAGCAGAAAAACCGCACCTTACGAGGCTCGGGCTATGCCACACCGGTGAATTACTGGATGCCGGTCAACGGCAATATCGGTCTGCACGACGCCACCTGGCGGAGGGAGTTCGGCGGAGAAATCTATTTAAAAAGCGGTTCCCACGGCTGCATCAATATGCCGAAGGACAAAGCGGGAGAGCTTTACGACATGGTGGTAATCGGTACGCCCGTGGTAATGTTTTATTGATTTTGGAAAATAATTTATCCATGCAGTTGACTAAAGCGCCCGAAAAGTTTACAATAAGGAAATACTAATATGTATTTTTATACAGAAAGCCATTTACATAAAATGAGGAGGTAGTAACCGTGCGAGTTTACAATTTTTCAGCAGGTCCGGCAGTATTACCGGAAGAAGTGTTACAGGAAGCAGCAGATGAAATGTTAGATTATCAGGGCAGCGGCATGTCCGTTATGGAAATGAGCCATCGATCTAAAACCTATGAGAAAATCATCAAGGAAGCTGAAGCCGATTTAAGAGACCTGATGAATATTCCGGATAATTATAAAGTGCTCTTTTTACAGGGCGGTGCAAGTTCACAGTTCGCCATGATTCCCATGAATCTGATGAAGAACAAGGTTGCTGATTACATCGTAACCGGACAGTGGGCAAAGAAGGCATATCAGGAAGCCTGTATCTATGGTAAGGCTAACAAGATCGCTTCATCAGAAGATAAGACTTTCTCCTATATTCCGGACTGTTCTGACCTTCCAATTTCAGAAGATGCAGATTACGTATATATCTGCCAGAATAATACAATTTACGGTACACGTTTTACTACATTGCCAAATACAAAGGGTAAAACATTGGTTGCCGATGTATCCTCCTGTTTCCTGTCAGAGCCTATTGATGTAACAAAATATGGTGTAATCTATGGTGGTGTTCAGAAGAATGTTGGTCCTGCCGGTGTCGTGATCGTAATTATCAGAGAAGATCTGATCACTGAGGATGTCCTTCCCGGAACTCCTACCATGCTTCGTTATAAGATCCATGCAGATAATAATTCCTTATACAATACACCGCCTGCCTATGGCATCTATATCTGTGGTAAAGTGTTTAAGTGGCTCAAGAAGATGGGCGGTCTTGAGAAAATGAAGGAGATCAATGAGAAAAAGGCTAAGATTCTCTATGATTATCTGGACGAAAGCAAACTTTTCAAGGGAACTGTAAGAAAAGAAGATCGTTCTCTGATGAATGTACCTTTTGTAACAGGCAATGAGGAACTGGATGCCAAATTCGTAAAAGAAGCCAAGGCAGCCGGATTTGAAAACTTGAAGGGTCATAGAACAGTTGGCGGTATGAGAGCAAGTATCTATAATGCAATGCCTATTGAAGGTGTTCAGAAACTTGTAGAATTTATGAAAAAATTTGAGGAGGAGAATGCATAATGTATCAGTATCATTGCCTTAATCCTATCTCAAAGGTAGGTTTGAACAGATTCAGTGATGAATATCAAAAAACAGACGACATTGCACAGGCAGAGGGTGTTCTGGTAAGAAGTGCTTCCATGCATGAAATGGAATTGCCAGCGAATCTTCTCGCAGTAGCAAGAGCCGGTGCCGGTGTAAACAATATTCCATTAGATAAATGCGCACAACAGGGTATTGTAGTATTCAATACTCCGGGCGCAAATGCAAATGGTGTAAAAGAGTTGGTAATTGCAGGCATGTTATTAGCATCCAGAGATGTCGTCGGAGGTATCAAATGGGTAGAATCTAATAAGGGCGTTGAAACAATTGCCAAAGATGCAGAAAAAGAAAAAAAGAATTTTGCCGGCACAGAAATTGCCGGAAAGAAACTTGGTATCATTGGACTTGGTGCAATTGGTGTTAAAGTAGCTAATGCTGCTATTAACCTTGGAATGGATGTATATGGTTATGATCCTTTCCTGTCAGTAGATGCCGCTTGGAGTCTGAGTCGAGGTGTAAAACATGTACTGAACGTTGATGAAATATATGAAACATGTGATTTTATCACAATTCATGTACCATTAATGGACAGTACAAAAGGCATGATCGATGCCAAAGCAATCGATAAGATGAAACCTGGTGTGATTCTTCTTAACTTTGCAAGAGACCTGCTTGCTAATGAAAACGATGTTCTTGAAGCATTAGAGGCTGGTAAAATCAGAAAATATGTATCTGATTTCCCTAACTCAACAACAGCAGGTCATCCGGGATGTATCGTAATTCCACATTTAGGTGCTTCTACAGAAGAATCTGAAGATAATTGTGCAGAGATGGCAGTTGATGAATTAATGGACTATTTGGCTAACGGTAATATCAAACACAGTGTCAATTATCCTAACTGTGATATGGGAGTATGCGCTTCTGCAGGCAGAATAGCACTTCTCCACAAGAATATTGCCAACATGATCACACAATTTACGGGTGCATTGGGAGAGGCTGGCATCAACATCACTGACATGACAAACAAGTCCAGAGGAGAGTATGCTTATACACTAATGGATATTGAGTCAAAAGCAGATGAAAATATTATCGAACAATTAAAGAAAATTGATGGTGTATTCCGAGTTAGAGTTGTAAAATAAGAAGTTTACATAAAATAAGTGAAACCTGATCAAAAAGGGTTCACTTATTTTTATGCAGTAACACTGTTCTTGTGCAAAGTAGTGAATTATATTTGAATATCCATGCAAAAAATATAAATTTTTGTCAAAAAAAAGTGGTTAAAGTAGTTGACAATAATGGTGTTCTGTGCAATAATCATTACAAGAAACAACGTTACACATATTAAAGAACATGGTTCTATAAAATCTTTTTTAGAGATGGTTAAAGAGGGGGTCGGTTTCAGAATTGGGGAATTCTGAACGACAAAAAGGGTTCTTAAACAATCGTGTAGGAATGGGGATTCTTCACGAAGGGGATTTGTGTAAAAAGGGATGGCTTTTCGGAAAGAGCAATCGGGGGATTGTGTAAAGGGTATTCTAAAGTAAAAGGGAAATTCTTAAAAGGGGATTCTAAAGGGGAATTCAGTAAGTTGTGTAAAAAGGGAATTTAATAAAAGGGGAATGTGTAAAAGGTTTCTTGTGTAAAAGGTAATAAAAAAGGATGCTTACCGCATCCTTTTTTATTACCTTTTACATTATATCAAAATCTTTCACATCTGCATTTTTGATCATACTGCCGACTGTGTTCAGGACTTTTTTTTCATTTGCAGCCTGACTTTCCAGATCCATAAATCTGACAAAAATATCTTCTACCTTAGTATTCTGTTCTTTTGCAATTTCTTCCATAACCGGTTTTAATTTATCCAACTGATAAGATACTCTTGCATTCTTGGAATCATTGCTTTTAAGAACACGATCCGCATATTCGTTGATACGGTCTAACATTTTCTTATCTTCTGCTGTCATATGATTACCCATACCTTTCCTTAATCTTTTATTTTCAGCATTACTGCCAATAAACACTGCTATGTGATTCTAACACTATCCATCCCCAATGTCAAAAAAGACTTCAAATTCATAAATGTATCTGTTAAAATAAAAGGGTAATTTACATAATCAGGAACGTTGTTCGCATAATCAGAAGGGCATGGTGAATAAAGTGGCAGATATCAGACCGTTTCAGGCATACAGACCAAAAAAGGGATTAGAAGCAGAAATTGCAGCACTACCATATGATGTATATAATCGTGCTGAAGCTGTAGCAGCAGTTCAGGGACATCCTTTATCATTTCTAAATATAGACAGAGCAGAAACACAATTTGATGACTCTGTTGATACGTATGATGACAGAGTATATCAGAAAGCACATGATATGTTATGGGATATGATCGGGCGCAATATTTTCATACAGGAAAAGAAACCGGTCTATTATATATACGAGCTTACGATGAATGAACGTATCCAGACGGGAATCGTAGCATGTGCCAGTATCGATGATTATTTAAATCAGGTCATTAAAAAACATGAAAACACAAGAGCAGACAAAGAATTGGACAGAATACGTCATGTAGAATCCTGCAAGGCTCAAACAGGTCCAATTTTCCTTGCATACAGAGCCAGTCATATTATTAATGAAATTATTGCACAAAAGAAAAAGCAATCTCCTTTGTATGACTTTACAACAGAAGATCAGATCACGCATCGTGTATGGTGCATTGATTCCGATCCGGACATAGAAACCATACAGCAGGCGTTTAAAAATATAGAACAGATCTATATAGCAGATGGTCACCATCGCTGTGCCTCCGCTGTAAAAGTTGGTCTTCGTATGAGAGAAGCCAATCCCGGTTATACAGGGAAAGAAGAATTTAACTATTTTCTTTCTGTTTTATTTGCCGATGAAGAATTGATGATCATGGATTATAACAGAGTTGTTAAAGATCTGAATGGATTGACCAATGAAGAATTTATCAATAAGATTGGCTTCGTGTATACAATTCTTCAACAGGATTCCCAATGCCACAGACCAGCTCATAAGGGTCAGATTGCCATGTATCTGGATCATACATGGTATCTGTTGGAATTAAAAGACGGCTTTGGCAGTACACATCCGGTTGATGGATTGGATGTAGCGATCCTGCAAAACCAGATTCTGGCACCTGTTTTAAATATACAGGACCCCAAAACTGATAAAAGAATTGATTTTGTTGGTGGAATCCGGGGTATGGAAGAACTGGAACGCAGAGTTCACACAGATAGTGCAGTTGCTTTTGCCATGTATCCAACTTCTATCCATGAGTTATTCGAGGTTGCTGATGCCGGACTTCTTATGCCGCCTAAATCAACATGGTTCGAACCTAAACTCCGCAGTGGACTTTTTATACATACAATTTAATTATGAAAGGACATAAAATATGCTGTTAACTGCAGACGAAATAGAAGAAATAAGTAAAAATATTATTAA
>CAYRAW010000217.1:0-5439 GCA_964422225.1 uncultured Roseburia sp. | reverse complement strand
ATCTTCACCATATATATGACTGACATGATCTAAAATAATAGGCATATTCTAATCACCTTTCTCTAATTTTGAAGTTTCCTGACACACTGGAGCATGGCATCCCTGAATTCTTCCTTAGTCAGGATTCCTTCTGAAATAGGGAATCCCTCTTCTTTTAATTCATGTGCCAGTAAAGTTACCTGCGGCACATCCAGTCTCAACGCCTTTAATTCATCCACCTTTGAAAAAACTTCTCTCGGTGTTCCCTGCAAAGTTACTTTGCCTTTATCCATTACATAAACTTTATCAGCATAAATGACTTCTTCCATATAATGAGTGATCAAAATAACTGTAATTTTTTCAACATCATTTAATGCACGGATTGCACGGATTACTTCCTTCCTGCCCTGCGGATCCAGCATGGCTGTAGGTTCATCCAAAACAATGCACTTGGGATGCATTGCAATTACGCCGGCAATTGAAACACGCTGCTTTTGTCCACCTGACAGTTTGTTAGGTGAGAATTTTCTAAATTCATACATTCCTACTGCTTTAAGACTTTCCTCCACGCGTTGCCATATTTCTTTTGTCTCAATTCCCATATTTTCAGGTCCGAATCCAACATCCTCTTCCACGATCTGTCCTATAATCTGATTATCCGGATTCTGAAAGACCATTCCTGCCGTCTGTCTGATATCCCATACATTTTCTTCTCTGGCAGTATCTTTCCCATCTACCCATACTGTTCCCTCTGAAGGATACAGTATGGCATTCATATGCTTTGCAAGTGTTGACTTTCCCGAACCATTATGGCCTAAAATTGCTACGAAATCCCCCTGTTCTATGTCCAGATTTACATCATCTACCGCTTTTGTGATTCCTTCAACATTGCCTTCCTCATCGCGTCTGATATATTCAAATACCAAATCTTTTATTTTAATGATTCCCATGCTTTTCACCATTCTACATTATCATTTATTGTATATTTTCACAAATTTACTTGTTATATTGTACTAGATTCATTATTCAAATACAAGGCAAAGTCTACAAATGCATTATATCTACTTCTCTTTATCTTCCTGCATTTTTTGCTGCATAAATGCCTGATAAAGTTTCCTCTTATTCTCTGCTTCCTTTTTTTCCTTATCCAGAGCAATCTGTCTTTTGATTGTTTCTGCTAACCATATTGCTCTGATTTTCTCGAGAACTTCTTCCTCTTTGCTCTTAGCCTGATTATTTACAGGACGCCCATACTGTGTCTCTACCTTTTTCTGTTGACTTTGTGCATAACGCTTCTGTTGTTTTTTACGTTCTTCTTCTAACATTTTCTGCCTACGATACTGCTCTTTAACCTGATCGTTCGTTTGAAATATTCTTGAAGGACGCTGATGTGCTGAATTACCATACTGACCAAAGACTGTATTGTAATTTGTCTGTTTGGAAGCAGTATATGGATTCTGCATCAAATATTCATATGCCTCACACACATTAATATAATATTCTTTTGCTCCATATTGCGGATTAGAATCAGGATGATAACGCTTTACCAGCAAATGATATGCCCGCTTGATCTCATCCTGTGTAGCATTTTCCTGAACGCCTAAATAATAGCAGGCCTGTTGCCTTGAATTTACATTACTTCTATTCATATTGTCTTATATTCCCCCACTCTCATTTAATTCTGTTATAAATAATTTCTATGAGAGCATATCCGTTTTTCAGCATTGCTATACCCCTTATACCCTTTTAACAACACTCTGCAAACATTGTAACATAACTGCTGTTTAAGAACAATGTTTCCTGTTTACAGTAACATAAAAAGGATGTCCCATATGGAACATCCTCTATGACTGTTTATCAATATGAATTATACCAACTCAAGTACAACTTCCATTGCAGCGTCACCCTTACGAGGTCCGATCTTGATGATTCTTGTGTAACCACCGTTACGTCCTGCATACTTAGGTGCAATTTCATCAAAAAGCTTTGCTACAAGGTCGATTTCCTTTGTATTCTTCTTCTTACCAGAATTCTCTGTAGGAACTTCTGTTACAGAATATAATACTTTAAGCATCTGTCTTCTAGCATGAAGTCTTGAAGGAAGATCTTTCTTGATTTCCTTTTCTACTTCATCATATACAGTAACTTTCTTACCGTCTTTAACTTCTTTGACTCTCTTGCCATCTTTGTCTTTCTTAGCAACCTTAGCAGTTACTTTAACCATCTCATAGTTATCCTTTTCCTTGATAGCTAATGCGATAAGACCTTCTGCAATCTTCTGTACTTCCTTAGCTCTTGCTTCAGTTGTAATGATTCTGCCATCTTTGCTTGCAAATAAAGAAGTAACCTGACCTCTTAATAATGCTTTTCTCTGACTTGATGTTCTTCCGAGTTTTCTATAACCTGCCATGATAGGCTCCTTTCGCTCGAGGACAATTAATCTACTATGTAGATCACCCTCATTAAAGTGGAACAAATGACAACGCTCTTTGGTCTTACTTATCAAATGTTAATTAATAAATTCCATTTTATGAGCACAGAAACGAACACATTGGAATTACCGTTTCTGCTCTATCGACATATACAAAAGTATATATCTCTAATCAAATCTTCAATCACTCATCCATTGGATTTAACTGAAGACCTAATTCCTTTAATTTTGCCAATACTTCGTCTAAAGACTTACGTCCCAAGTTACGAACTTTCATCATATCTTCTGATGTTTTATTCGTCAACTCTTCTACCGTATTAATACCAGCTCTCTTTAAGCAGTTGTAAGAACGAACTGATAACTCCAACTCATCGATACTCATTTCAAGTACCTTTTCCTTCTCGTCATCTTCCTTCTCAATCATTACCTCTGCATTCTTAGCATTCTCAGAAAGGTTTATGAACAGCTTCAGATGCTCACTTAATACCTTTGCAGCAAGGCTGACTGCCTCATCCGGAGCAAGTGTTGCATTCGTGTATACGTCTAATGTCAATTTATCATAGTCCGTAATCTGACCTACACGGGTATTCTCAACAGTAACGTTAACTCTTTCAACCGGAGTATAGATTGAATCTACTGCGATGACACCAATTGGTAAATCCTCGCTCTTGTTCTTTTCAGCGCTGATATATCCTCTACCCTTGGTAATCATAATCTCCATATAGAGCTTACT
The DNA here is from genome assembly GCA_964422225.1 of uncultured Roseburia sp. GTDB lineage: Bacteria > Bacillota > Clostridia > Lachnospirales > Lachnospiraceae > COE1. Next base: position 2,296 of record CAYRAW010000217.1, on the reverse strand, counting down.
GTCTTTGCCACCGTTCAGTGTAGCAATTACCTGATCAGGATTCATGATTTCGATGTCCTGATCTACCTGAATATCGGATGCTCTTACAACGCCTTCACCCTCAAAATCAATAATAGCTTTCTTAACTTCATCGGTCTCGCAGCTGTTCTTTATAGCCAGACTCTTAAGGTTCATGATGATTTCAGTAACATCTTCCTTAACACCCGGAATAGAACTGAACTCATGCAAAACACCATCAATCTTAACCTGACTTACAGCGGCTCCGGGTAAGGAAGCAAGCATAATTCTTCTAAGAGAATTACCCAGTGTAATTCCATAACCTCTTTCTAAAGGTTCTACTACAAATCTACCGTACCTTTTGTCTTCAGAGATTTCTGCCACTTCAATGTTTGGACTGTCAAAATCAAATGCTAACACTGTAAATACCCTCCTTTATGAATGTGATGTAGTTATCATAAATGGCGACAATAGAAAGTACGCATGCGCACTTTCTACTATCACAAATAAGATGCTGATTATATTATTTTGAATATAACTCGACGATAAGCATTTCGTCTACAGGAACATCAATAGCTTCTCTTGAAGGAAGCTCCTTAACTGTTCCCTTGAAGTTCTCCTGATCTACATCAATCCATTCAGGAATTAATCTACCGTTAGTAACTTCTGCGATATCCTTGAATCTCTGCATACCTGCAGACTTTTCTTTGATTTCGATAACATCACCAGCACTGATTAAGTAAGAAGGAATGTTTACGCACTTTCCATTTACTAATACATGCTTATGACCAACGATCTGTCTAGCTTCTTTTCTTGTTCTAGCAAAGCCCATTCTGAAAACAACGCTATCAAGTCTTCTTTCAAGAAGAATCATAAGGTTTTCACCTGTCATACCCTTCATTCTATCAGCCTTGTCATAGTAATTACGGAAAGGCTTCTCAAGAACGCCGTAGATGAACTTAGCTTTCTGCTTCTCTCTTAACTGAAGACCATACTCACTCATCTTCTTGCCAGCTCTTGGAGACTTTCTTTTAGACTTTTTATCATATCCTAAGAATACAGGATCCAAATCAAGAGATCTGCATCTTTTAAGAACAGGGACTCTATTTACTGCCATGTTTTTTTCCTCCTAAATTAAACTCTACGACGCTTTGGTGGGCGACATCCGTTATGTGGAACTGGTGTTACATCCTTAATGCTTGTAACTTCAAGACCACATGCCTGAAGTGCACGAATTGCAGCTTCTCTTCCTGAACCGGGACCCTTTACCATAACATCTACAGATTTTAAACCATGTACTAAAGCCGCCTTAGTAGCTGTTTCTGCTGCCATCTGTGCAGCATATGGAGTAGATTTCTTTGAACCTCTAAATCCCAGACCACCAGCACTTGCCCATGAAAGAGCATTTCCTTCATTATCTGTCAATGTAACAATTGTATTGTTAAAAGAGGACTGAATATGTGCCTGTCCGCGTTCAACGTTTTTCTTAACGCGCTTTTTTGTCACTTTTTTTGTAACTTTCTTAGCCATTTCTAAACTAACCTACTTTCTCAATTAAACTTATTTCTTCTTATTTGCTACTGTTCTCTTAGGACCTTTTCTTGTTCTTGCGTTTGTCTTAGTCTTCTGACCACGAACAGGAAGACCCTTTCTATGACGGATACCACGATAGCATCCGATTTCCTGTAATCTCTTAATATTCAGTGCGATTTCTCTTCTGAGGTCACCTTCTACCATATACTCCTCATCGATAACTGCACTAATCTTCTTAACATCATCATCTGTTAAGTCTCTTACACGTGTGTCAGGATTTACACCTGCTTTTGTCAAGATCTTATCAGCACTTACTCTACCAATTCCGTAGATATAAGTTAAGCCGATCTCTACACGTTTTTCTCTTGGTAAGTCAACACCAGCAATACGAGCCATGTTAAAATTCCTCCATTTTGCTTCATGATAAGATTTTCATCCTATCATATATTAATAGTAAACTAATTGATTGGGGTAAATCATACCCGATCGGATATCAATCCGATTTGTCCGATACTACATCGGTATCTGGTAACCCAGATGTCGGCGGGGTAGTCTTATTATTTCCCACCATGTTTCCTGCGAAACTTTTCTCGGTATCAAGAAGTAAACACACGACAAATTCGATTCTCTCTGTCATATATTTAATAGTAAACATTCCATGACGGTATAACTGTTATTCTACAATTATAGGAATGCATACTTCAGCCGCACATTCGTTGAATTAACCCTGTCTCTGTTTGTGTTTCGGATTTTCACAGATTACTCT
>CAYRAW010000216.1:0-5457 GCA_964422225.1 uncultured Roseburia sp. | reverse complement strand
ACAATTTCTATTATCAGGGTATTGTCCTGACAGTATCAGCAGACACAATTGCAGCTTGTAATGGCGATATGGACCTTAAGGTGTTTATACAGAGAACTCCGGACTTTGGAGCAGGATTTGATGCATTATATCTGAAGAAACGGAATGCAGCAGTTCTGGATCAGGCAGTGATCAATGTTGTATTATCGGCAGACAAAGCAGGCAACATTGCCTATATCTTTGGAAAAGATGCACAGAGCGGATATCAGTTATTATATACAGAACAGATCAGCGAGCTGGGTACAGCAGTGATTTCAGCTGATTCTAATGAGGAATATCTGATTCTTTATTAAAATCATACAAAAGGCAGACTTGTTTAGGCAGGTCTGCCTTTTACATACCATGCATAGAGGTGATTGTCTGAACTTTTAACGAATAATTTGAAATAAATATGTGAATATATACTATGGATAATGTGAGTGTAAAATAGTATACTATAAAAGATTTTTGAAAAAGGAGAATTCGTAAGATGAAAGCAAAAAGCATTAAAAGCAAAATTTTATGTCTTGCATCAGCAATTGTTATGACAGCAACATTATTTGCAGATCCTTTTCAGGTACAGGCAGCAGGTGAAGTGTATACTTCAGAACTGACAGGATTACCGATCAGTAAGGACTTGCAGGATCAAAGACCCATTGCAGTTATGGTAGATAATGAAAAAGTTGCCCTGAAACATTTCGGCACTTCTGAGGCAGATATTGTATATGAGATGATGAATAGTACAGCAAATGACCGGATTACCAGACTGATGTGCATATATAAGGACTATAACTCCGTTCCTACGATCGGAAGTATCCGCAGCATCAGACCAACAAATGTTATTTTGGCTGGAGAATACAATGCGATCTGTGTACATGATGGCGGTCCTTACTATATCAATGATTGGATTGCCAAACCCTGGTCAGATAATCTGAGTGCCGGATTTGCAAGAATTCCAAATGGTAAGCGCAGAGAGTTTACAGAGTATGTCACAACCGGAGAAGTGAATAGACGTATTGCAGCTGCAGGCATTTCCCAAAACTATACACCGCTGTATCTGTCTACGAGGGCCAGAGAATCACATTTCCTCTTCAATCCGGCAGAGACATTACTGAGTACTACCTATGCTGGAGTTGGAGTGGCAACAGCCAATATGATCAATTTAGAACCTGCATTCCCACATAATAAATCTATGTTAAAATACAATGCTTCTACTATGACTTATGATTACTATGAATATGGTTCACTTCATACAGATGGTGAAGATGGACAGGCAATGACGTTTAAGAATGTTATCCTTCAGGAGACTTCATTTGCACAGCTTGATGCACATGGATACCTGATTTATAATGTAATTGGTTATATGCCAAGTACAACAGCTACAGGTTACTATATTACTGATGGGCAGATGATACCTGTAACCTGGTACAAGAATTCAGAAACAGATATCACAAGATATTATGATTACACAGGACAGGAAATTAAGTTAAATCCTGGCAAGACCTATATTGGAATTATTCCTTCAGATGCATGGAGTGCAATTGAAATCGGATAAACAGGAAAAGGTGAACTTGGCTGACAAGTTCATCTTTTTTGTATGTTTATTCTACCAAAAGTGCAAAAATATACATTTTTTCGTACCTTTTAACTATGTGTAATCCCTTGAATGGGCAGGACTCTTGTGATATAATTAGACGATTATGCAAAAGGTACATTATTATTATATTAGAAAGGCGCGGTAAAGAGATGAAGGCATTTTTAATATTGGAAGACGGCACTGTGTTTGAGGGAACTCATATCGGTGCGGACAAAGAAGTAATTAGTGAAATTGTATTTAATACTTCTATGGCAGGTTATCTTGAGGTCCTGACGGATCCTTCCTATGCGGGACAGGCAGTCTGCATGACTTATCCACTCATTGGTAACTATGGAATCTGTAAGGATGATATGGAGTCACGCAAGCCATGGCCGGATGGATTCATTGTCAGAGAGTTGTCAAGAAATTACAGCAATTTCAGAGCAGATATATCCATTCAGCAGTTCCTTGAAGAGAATGGGGTTCCCGGTATTGCAGGTATCGATACGAGAGCATTGACCAAAATTCTTCGTGAAAAGGGTACAATGAATGGAATGATCACCACGAATGAGAACTATAATTTTGATGAGATTCTTCCAAGATTAAAAGCTTATACCACTGGTAAGGTAGTTGAGAAGGTTACCTGTGATCATGTATATGAAGTGAAAGGTTCACAGAGCCTGACAGAGAACGGAGCGATTTCAGGAAGTGCGAAGTTCGATGCTGCAGCTTTTGCAGAAGGCGTTCGTGAGAAGAAGCCATCTCTTGTAAAAGAGCTTAACGGTAAGGGTAAGAAGGTTGCACTGCTGGATCTGGGAACCAAGGCAAATATTGCTTATTCCTTAAAGTCCAGAGGATGTGATGTAACCGTATATCCTGCACAGACCAAAGCAGAGGAAATCATTGCCGCAGCGCCTGACGGTATCATGCTTTCCAATGGACCTGGAGATCCGAAGGAATGTACAGAGATCATTGCTGAGATCCGCAAGCTGTATGATACAGATATTCCTATCTTTGCAATCTGTCTGGGACATCAGCTTATGGCACTGGCAACAGGAGCAGATACCTATAAAATGAAATACGGACACAGAGGCGGTAACCATCCTGTTAAGGACCTGGCAACGGGGCGCGTATACATCTCTTCCCAGAACCATGGTTATGTTGTCGATATGGACAAGCTTGACCCGAAGGTTGCAACACCTGCATTCATCAATGTAAATGATGGAACAAACGAGGGATTGAACTATACAGGTAAGAAGATATTTACAGTACAGTTCCACCCGGAGGCATGCTGCGGACCGCAGGATTCCGGATATTTGTTTGACAGATTTATTGATATGATGGAGGTGACTAAATAATGCCTAAGAATCCTAATGTAAAAAAAGTAATGGTAATTGGTTCCGGTCCTATTGTGATCGGACAGGCAGCAGAGTTTGACTACGCAGGTACACAGGCATGTCGTTCCCTGAAAGAAGAAGGGATCGAAGTAGTACTGGTCAATTCTAACCCTGCTACAATCATGACAGATAGAGATATCGCAGATAAAGTATACATCGAGCCTTTGACAGCCAAGGTTCTTGAACAGATCATTGAGAAGGAAAAGCCGGATTCTATCCTGCCGACACTTGGTGGACAGGCTGGACTGAATCTTGGTATGGAGCTGGAAGAGAGCGGCTTCTTAAAGAGTCATAATGTAAAGCTCCTTGGTACAACTGCAGCTACAATTAAGAAGGCAGAGGATCGTCAGGAATTCAAGGACACCATGGAGAAGATCGGTGAGCCTTGTGCGGCATCACTGGTCGTTGAGAACGTGGAAGATGGTGTGGCATTTACCAATACCATCGGTTATCCTGTAGTACTTCGTCCAGCATATACACTGGGCGGAAGTGGCGGCGGTATCGCTCATAATCAGACAGAACTGGAAGAGATTCTGGAGAATGGTCTTCGTCTTTCCCGTGTAGGACAGGTTCTTGTAGAGCGTTGTATCGCAGGCTGGAAGGAAATCGAATACGAAGTAATGCGAGACAGCGCAGGTAACTGTATCACGGTATGTAACATGGAGAATATTGACCCTGTTGGTGTTCATACCGGTGACAGTATCGTAGTTGCGCCTTCTCAGACATTAAGTGATAAAGAATATCAGATGCTGAGAACTTCCGCATTGAATATTATTTCAGAGTTAAACATCACAGGTGGATGTAACGTACAGTTCGCACTGCATCCTACCAGTTTTGAATATTGTGTTATCGAAGTCAACCCTCGTGTAAGCCGTTCTTCAGCACTGGCTTCCAAGGCAACAGGTTATCCGATCGCCAAGGTTGCAGCCAAGATCGCACTTGGTTACACACTGGATGAGATCAAAAATGCTATTACAGGAAAGACTTATGCAAGCTTCGAGCCTGCTCTTGACTACTGTGTAGTTAAGATGCCTCGTCTGCCTTTTGATAAGTTCATTACAGCGAAGAGAACACTGACGACTCAGATGAAAGCAACCGGTGAAGTCATGAGTATCTGTACGAACTTCGAAGGTGCATTGATGAAGGCTATCCGTTCTCTGGAACAGCATGTTGACTGCTTAAGAAGCTATGACTTCTCTGCATTAGACAAGCAGGAACTGTTAAAACGACTGGAGATCGTAGACGATCAGAGAATCTATGTCATTGCAGAAGCACTTCGTAAAGGAATCGACTACGATACAATCTTTAATATCACAAAGATTGACCGTTGGTTTATTGATAAGATCGCAATTATCGTTGAGATGGAATCCGCACTGGAGAAGGGACCTCTTACGGTAGAGCTTCTGAAAGAAGCAAAGAGAATCGAATTCCCGGATAATGTAATTGCAAGATTAACAGGTAAAACAGAGGAAGAGATCAAAGAAATGCGTTACAGCAACGGTATTACAGCATCTTTCAAGATGGTTGATACCTGTGCAGCAGAGTTTGAAGCATCTACTCCTTACTATTATTCCTGTTTTGATGGAGAGAATGAAGCAATCGAGACAAATCCGCCTAAGAAGGTGCTGGTACTTGGTTCAGGTCCTATCCGTATCGGTCAGGGTATTGAGTTCGATTACTGCTCTGTTCATGCAACATGGGCTTTTGCCAAAGCAGGCTATGAGACAATTATCATTAACAACAACCCGGAGACAGTAAGTACTGACTTCGATATCGCTGACAAGCTGTATTTCGAGCCACTGACTCCAGAGGACGTTGAGAATGTCGTAAATATCGAGAAGCCAGACGGCGCTGTTGTACAGTTCGGTGGACAGACAGCGATCAAATTAACAGAAAGCCTGATGAAGATGGGCGTACCTATCCTTGGAACCAAGGCTGAGGACGTTGATGCAGCAGAGGATAGAGAGCTCTTTGATGAGATCCTGGAGCAGACACAGATTCCCCGTGCAGCAGGTGGTACTGTATTTACTGCAGAAGAGGCAAAGGAAGTTGCCAACAGATTAGGATATCCTGTTCTGGTAAGACCTTCCTATGTACTTGGTGGACAGGGTATGCAGATCGCAAGCTGTGATGAAGAGATTGAAGAATTCATGGCTATCATCAACAGAATTGCCCAGGATCACCCGATTCTGGTAGATAAGTATTTACAGGGTAAGGAACTGGAAGTAGACGCTGTATGTGATGGTACGGATATTCTGATTCCTGGTATTATGGAACATATCGAGAGAACCGGTGTCCATTCAGGTGACTCTATCTCCGTATATCCTGCGCATACAGTCAGCAAGCATGTAAAGGAAACAATCGCAGAGTATACAAGAAGACTGGCTAAGGCACTTCATGTTAAGGGTCTCATCAATATTCAGTTTATTGCGGTAGGAGAAGAAGTATATGTGATCGAGGTTAACC
>CAYRAW010000215.1:0-5468 GCA_964422225.1 uncultured Roseburia sp. | reverse complement strand
AACACGGGTTTAACCTCGTCCTTTGTTTTTATACAGGGAGCGAGGATTTTTTTTTATTCTTTTCCCTGGCGGTCTCCTGAATTTCCATAGCACTGTAGGAAAGACAGGGAAGTGTGAAAAAGACAGTGCAGAAGAGGAAGGTAAGAAAATGACAGTTTATGAAGAACTCGTGGCGCGTGGATTGATCGCACAGGTCACAGACGAAGAAGAAATCAAAGAATTGATCAACAATGGAAAGGCTACTTTTTACATCGGGTTTGATCCTACGGCAGACAGCCTTCATGTAGGACATTTTATGGCGCTGTGCCTGATGAAGCGTTTACAGATGGCTGGGAATAAGCCTATCGCACTGATCGGTGGCGGTACAGGTATGGTTGGTGATCCTTCAGGCAAGACAGATATGCGTAAGATGCTGACAAAGGAAGATATTCAGCATAACTGTGACTGCTTCAAGAAGCAGATGAGCCGTTTCATCGATTTCGGTGAAGGCAAGGCATTAATGGTCAACAACGCTGACTGGCTTCTGAACCTGAACTATGTAGAACTGTTACGTGAAGTTGGTGCTCATTTCTCTGTTAACCGTATGTTAACTGCTGAGTGTTACAAACAGCGTATGGAGAGAGGTTTAAGTTTCCTGGAGTTTAACTACATGATCATGCAGAGTTACGACTTTTATACCCTTTTCCAGAAATATGGATGTAACATGCAGTTTGGTGGTGATGATCAGTGGAGCAACATGCTGGGTGGTACAGAGTTGATCCGTCGTAAGTTAGGTAAGGATGCATATGCTATGACAATTAATCTCCTGCTTAATTCTGAGGGCAAGAAAATGGGTAAGACAGAGTCAGGTGCTGTATGGCTCGATCCTGAGAAGACATCCCCTTACGAATTTTTCCAGTACTGGAGAAACGTGGCTGATGCTGATGTTATCAAATGTATGAAGATGCTGACTTTCCTGCCGTTAGAAGAGATTCAGGCTATGGAAAGCTGGGAAGGCAGCCAGTTAAATAAGGCGAAGGAAATCCTTGCATTTGAATTAACCAAGCTGGTACATGGCGAAGAAGAAGCTCAGAAAGCAAAAGAAGCATCTGCTGCATTATTTGCAGGAAACGGCAATCATGAGAATATGCCTACAACTGCATTGACCGATGAGGATTTCACAGATGGCAGCATTGACATTATGTCCGTTCTTGTAAAGGCAGGCATGACAACATCCCGTTCCGAAGCAAGAAGAGCTGTAGAACAGGGCGGAGTCACTGTAAACGGTGAGAAGGTTACAGATATCAAGACAACTTATGAAAAAGCTGTATTTGGTGATGAATTTGTGATCAAGAAGGGAAAGAAGAGTTTCCAGAAGATTACTTTAGCTTAATGTAAACAGTAAAAAATCCAACCACCCCAAACTTGCAAGTGGTTGGATTTTTTATATTCTTATTTGTCATTATACAGTGTTAATATTTTCTGGATCTTTTCCGTAGGAGTCAGTACATTTTCCATAGATAAGTCATGATTCATGAAATCGATGATAGACGCAAGGAACTTACTCATATCAGCTTCCAGATAATATGGCTTCGTCAGCAGTTCAGGTGGACGATAGCAGAGGTTGGTAGTTATGACTCTGTCAAAGATACCATCCGCATATGCCTTGTCAAATGCATCCATACCATTGGTGAACAGACCAAAAGTAGTACAGATAAATACACGGCCTGCTCCCATCTTCTTGAGCTGTCTGGAAGTATCGATCATACTGTCACCGGAAGAAATCATATCATCAATGATAATGATGTCTTTACCTGTAATATCATTGCCAAGGAATTCATGAGCAACAATAGGATTCTTGCCATTTACGATCGTAGAGTAGTCACGACGCTTATAGAACATGCCTGTATCAGCACCAAGTACACTTGAAAAATAGATGGCACGGTCAAGAGCGCCTTCGTCGGGTGAGATTACGATAATGTGATCTTTATCCATGACCAGATCCTTCTCTGCGCCAAGAAGTGCACGGGCAAACTGGTAATGGGCTGTGAAATTATCAAAACCCTTCAGAGGAGCAGCATTCTGAATCCTGGGATCATGAGCATCAAAGGTAATAAAATTAGATACGCCCATTTCACATAATTCTTCGAATGCAAAAGCACAGTCAAGAGATTCTCTTCCTGTTCTTCTATGCTGACGTCCTTCGTAAAGGAAAGGCATAATGACGTTGATCCTGTGTGCTTTGCCATTAACGGCGGCAATGACACGTTTTAATTCCTGATAATGATCATCGGGAGACATATGGTTTTCATAACCGTTCATATTGTAAGTAAGGCTATGATTGCATACGTCAACGATGATGAATAAATCTTTACCACGTACAGTTTCGTTCAGGACTGCTTTCCCTTCACCGCTGTTAAAACGGGGAGCAGTAAAGTCCAACTGATAGTTTTGCTCTGAATATCCCTGAAAAGCAGGATCTTCAACATATTTGTTATGGACACTGCTACGGAATTCAACCAGATAGTCATTGACTTTGTTACCAAGATCAGCAGCACTCTGTAATGCAACCAGCTTCAACGGCGCTACCGGCATGGCATTTTCCAACTCATGTAAATTTGGCATGATGAACCTCCAGAAATAAGGGTACCCTTATATATATTGTAATTTAGATATCACTAACTATATTATTTTATATCATTCTGCTAGTGACACGTCAAGGAAATTCTAGTATGATATAGGCATGAGCAGTGCCACAGCCAATAAGAACGGACATGGCTGCTTGCAGACATGGGCTGTTCTTTTGGGTGTGATAGGGCGAAGCCCGACAGCGAGGAAAAACGAAGTTTTTTCGAGCTGGGCAGTGCGTAGCAAGTGGGCAGTGCGTAGCAAGCGTGCAGTGCGCAGTAACGTGCAGTGCATATAACTAAAATGATAGGGATTTAACAAAATGAAGAAAAAGAACGAACATATTGTTGAGAAGGTACTTCCTGGCAGCATCGCAGAAGAGATGGAAATTACACCAGGTGACGTCCTTCTTGAAATCAATGGACATAAAATAGAAGATATTTTTGATTATCAATATTATACACAGGATGAATATATAGAAATCCTTGTACGTAAACCATCAGGCGAGGAATGGCTTCTGGAAATCGACAAGGGCTATGATGAGGATCTGGGTGTTACATTTGAAAATGGGTTAATGGATGATTACAGATCCTGCCATAACAAATGTATTTTTTGTTTTATAGATCAGATGCCAAAGGGCATGAGAGAAACACTGTATTTTAAAGATGATGACTCCAGACTTTCCTTCCTGCAGGGCAATTATGTTACATTAACGAATATGTCAGATGAAGATGTGGACAGAATCATCCGCTACAATCTGTCGCCGATTAATGTATCTTTCCAGACGACCAACCCGGAACTTCGTTGTAAGATGCTCAACAACCGTTTCGCAGGACAGGCATTGGAAAAAGCATGGAAACTTGCAAAGGCGGGCATCATTATGAATGGTCAGATCGTACTGTGCAAGGGGGTAAATGACAGAGCAGAGCTTGACAGAAGTATCCGTGATCTGTCAGCGTATCTTCCAAATCTTGAAAGTGTATCGGTGGTTCCGGTAGGGTTATCCAAGTACAGAGAAGGGCTGTATCCCCTGGAACCTTTTACGAAAGAAGACGCCAGAGAAGTTCTTCGTATCATTCATGGCTGGCAGGATAAAATATATCCGGAACATGGTACACATTTTGTACATGCCAGTGATGAATGGTATATTCTCGCAGAAGAAGAACTTCCAACGGAAGAACATTATGACGGGTATCTGCAGTTGGAGAATGGTGTTGGTATGCTGCGGCTTTTGTTGGATGAATTTGCCGAGGCTATGGAAGAAGATCGCATCAACGATAGAAAAGCAAGACCGAAACACATAACACTTGCTACCGGGCGCCTTGCCTATTGTTTCATCAATCAGATGGCACAGCAGATGGAGGAACGTTATGAGGGACTGCAAATTGATGTTGTTGCAATTAGAAATGACTTTTTCGGCGAAATGATCACAGTATCCGGACTTCTTACGGGGCAGGATATCATGGCACAGTTAAAAGACAAAGATCTGGGAGAAAAACTGCTCCTGCCACAGAATGTATTAAAGATAGGAGAGCCGATTTTTCTGGATGATTATACCCTTGACTACGTTGAAAAGGCTTTACAAGTCCGTATAGATATTGTAAAATCAAGCGGTCGGGATTTTATCGAAGCAATTTTATCAGATTAGAAATGGAGCGAGAAAATGGAAAATAATAAAAAGAAACCGATCGTAGCGGTCGTGGGACGTCCAAACGTTGGTAAATCTACATTGTTCAATGCATTGGCTGGAGAGAAGATTTCCATTGTCAAAGATACTCCTGGCATTACAAGAGATAGAATTTATGCAGATATTCAATGGTTGAATTGGAATTTCACACTAATAGATACAGGTGGTATTGAACCTGACAGTAATGATATCATTCTTTCACAGATGCGCGAACAGGCAGAGATTGCTGTTGCAACAGCAGATGTTATCCTTTTCCTGGTTGATGTGAAGCAGGGGCTTGTAGATGCGGATGCCAAAGTAGCAGATATGCTCAGAAGAAGCCACAAACCGGTAATTCTGGTAGTTAATAAAGTAGACAGCTTCTCAAAATATGAGGCAGATGTATATGAGTTTTACAATCTTGGTATTGGTGATCCAATACCTGTTTCTGCTGCAAACCGTCTGGGACTTGGCGAAATGTTGGATGCTGTAACTGCATTGTTTAATGAAGAGGATTTCACTGACGAAGAAGATGACAGACCAAGAATTGCCATTGTAGGTAAGCCTAACGTAGGTAAGTCTTCTATTATCAATAAACTGGTAGGTGAGAATCGTGTTATCGTATCAGATATCGCCGGCACCACCAGAGATGCAATTGATACAGAAGTAATCCATAATGAAAAGGAATATATCTTCATTGATACTGCCGGACTTCGTCGTAAGAACAAGATCAAGGAAGAATTGGAGAGGTTCATGATCATTCGTACAGTCAGTGCTGTAGAACGTGCTGATGTTGTTGTCCTTGTTATCGATGCAGAAGAGGGCGTTACAGAGCAGGATGCCAAAATTGCAGGAATCGCTCACGATAGAGGTAAGGGCATCATTATTGCAGTGAATAAATGGGATGCGATAGAAAAGGATGATAAGACGATCTATCGTTTCACTGAAAAAGTAAGAAATATTCTGTCCTTTATGACTTATGCAGAAATTGTATTTATTTCTGCTAAAACAGGGCAGCGTTTGAACAAATTATTTGAAACGATCGATATGGTCATTGAGAATCAATCCCTTCGTATTGCAACAGGTGTTGTAAATGAGATCGTGACAGAAGCTGTTGCATTACAGCAGCCGCCATCAGATAAGGGCAAACGTCTGAAGATATTCTACACGACACAGGTTGGTGTTAAGCCACCTA
>CAYRAW010000214.1:0-5474 GCA_964422225.1 uncultured Roseburia sp. | reverse complement strand
CTACAGCAATCGCTTCAATGAAATTATTGATATGGTACACAAAAGAATGTATGATATGTTGATATTGGATGAGATCATGGCTGCATTGGGTGCCGGCTTTCTGGAGGAAAGCAGGGTATTGGAATTCCTTCAGAATAAGCCGGATACGCTGGAAGTGGTTCTGACAGGCAGAAATCCTGATGAGGCTTTGCTTGCACTTGCAGATTATGTAACAGAAATGAAGCTGCGTAAGCATCCGTATGAACGGGGAATTACTGCACGTCGGATGATTGAGTGGTAAGTAGTCTCATAAAAGAGTGGTTAGCTTCATATTCACATATGACATCTTCTAGCAGATACCCTTTGGTCTGTTCTGCAGGGCGACCGATTACGACAAGTGTTGTATCGGTATGCTCTGCACTTTTTATTTTTTCAGCAAAACCGCCGTTTGCACCGGAGTTTTTGGTTAATACATAACTGATGTGGAACTGATGAATGAGGGCAGTATTCATTTCTTCACTGAAAGGTCCCTGCATACAGATCAGGTGTTGCCCTTTAAACCCCAGGTCATAAGAATCCGATACCATCTGGGGATTAGGCAGAATCCTGGCATAAATACGTTCTTCGTAATCCGGGATGCGGCACAGAGAAGGAAGTTCCTTGCTTCCGGTAGTAGCAAGGATATTGCCTTTTGTCTCAGACAGATAGGAAACAGCTTCTTCCATATCATGTACAAATATAATATGAGAGTCTGTGTGAGCCGGCGTATTATCCGGTCTGAGAATTCGAATATAAGGAAGCTTCTCTGCCAGAGCGGCGTTACGGATATTCTCTGACACCAGGATTGCATAAGGATGCGTGGCATCCAGAACACAGTCAAAGGAATTTCTGCTCATGAGTTTCTCCATTTCCTGCTCATCCAGACGGGAAGCGAGGACAGTGAGAGCTTTATGTTCAGGCAGCATTAATTTACCATATTCCGTAGCAATACATACAGTCAGATGCATTTGCCGATGTTCTCTGTCAATCATATCCAGCAGGAATTGAGTCAATTCCCTGCCTTCCGTTGTTCCGGCAAATATCAGATAGTTTTCCATAATAACAACCAAGCCTCCTGTTAGAAATTGAGTTGTACGGGAGCCATCGCTATTGCGATCGTTTTCCCGGAATCTATTGTCTTTTTCAGAGTCAGGGTATCTGTGCAAGCACAGATCAGGGCGGCTCTTTCACATACGTTGTCCACTCCTGTTATGCTTTTCACATAAGCAGAAGCACTGAATTGCCCTTGAACCTGAGATAACGTATCGGCAGAATAAGTATAGAAAGGAACATTGTATTTACGGGATAATTCCACCAGACAAGGTTCTTCCTTCTTCAGGTCGATACTGGAAATGGCAAGCAGTGAAGCAGGATCAATATGTTCCCTCTGCAGAATATGTGCTGCAAAAGCCTCCATTTCCTCATATGCAACGCCCTTGCGGCAACCGATTCCAAGAACAGTCTGACGGGGTATCAGATGCAGTGTTTCGGGATAGGGATCTGCATCCGTATACGGACTGATGCAGATGCCAAGTCTGGGAGACATATTATTGGAAAGTGTCAGTTTCTGTGGCAGACTGCCTTGTGGAATGATACCACTAAGTCCCACATTTTCACCATCAAGTATAGCAACAGATATTTTCTTTGCAAGTACCATATCAGATATTTTTAAGTGATTTTTGACAGCAAAGACATCCACGGCAAATTGTTGATTAAGATCAGTAGCTGTAGAAATGACAGGAACTGCATCCAGTAACTCGGCAATTTGCCTTGCCAGTTCATTTCCACCGCCGATGTGACCGGAGAGCAGAGGAATCACGTATTGTCCTTTCTCATCAATAGACACAACACAGGGGTCTGTGGTCTTGTCCTGAACAAAAGGTGCAATAGCGCGGACGGCGATTCCACAGGCTCCAATATAGACCAGAGCATCTTCTGAATGAAAGAATTGTTCTGTCAGTTCCCGGATTGGGTGTTCCATGGGAAGTAATTCATATTCAGAAGCATATTTAGGCATGGTAAAGGCATGACACAGGTTCTCGTTTTGTGTCAGTTTCTTTGCCAGAGATGCTGCCAGTGCAGCGCCATTATGCGTAAAAGAGAAAACAGTAATTTTCATAATAATCCATATGCCTTTCCACAACATTTCTGATTTGTGTTTATTATACATCAAAAAACTATTGATTCCTAGTGTGGGACTAGGTATAATACGATAGATATTATGCGTGGTTTGTTGGAAAGGTTTGGTTAGCAGTAATGAAAGAGGTAGAAATATCGGTACAGGAAATGGCGAAGCTGGATGAGAAGGAATATTATCTCATTGATATGCGTGATGACCTGTCCTATTCATATGGAAATATACCGGGAAGTATTCATGTGCAGGGAGAAGAGCTGTTACAGGATTGTGAGAAGTTTACAGACAGAAAAGTGATCGTGTATTGCAAGAAAGGTGAGATCAGTACGGATATGGTCTGTTCTCTTCAGGAAAAGGGCATCGATGCGTTAAGCCTTCAGGGTGGCTATCTTGCCTGGCTGATGGAGCGAATGAAGGAGCAGCCCGCAGGAGAACAGGAGAGGGAGGCATATCTGGATATTGAAGAGAGCATCCGCAAGAAGTTCCGCAAGACTATCTGGTGTCGTTTTACAAAGGCGATCCGTGAATATGAGCTGGTAAAAGAGGGCGATAAGGTTGCGGTCTGTATCTCTGGCGGTAAGGATTCCATGTTGATGGCGAAGCTGTTTCAGGAGTTGAAACGTCATAACAAGTTCCCTTTTGAAGTTGTATTTCTTGTTATGGACCCGGGTTATAGTCCTGAAAACAGACAGATCATCGAGAATAATGCAAGGAAGCTTAATATTCCCATTACGATTTTTGAATCTGATATTTTTGAATCTGTATTTAATATAGAAAAATCTCCCTGTTATCTGTGTGCCAGAATGCGTAGAGGACATCTCTATCACAAGGCGAAAGAGCTTGGCTGTAATAAGATAGCACTGGGACATCATTATGATGATGTGATCGAGACGATACTGATGGGTATGCTCTACGGAGCACAGGTGCAGACCATGATGCCCAAACTACACAGCACGAATTTTGAAGGTATGGAACTGATCCGTCCTCTGTATCTGATCCGTGAGGACGATATCAAGAAGTGGAGAGATTACAATGATCTGCATTTCATTCAGTGTGCATGTAAGTTCACAGACACCTGTACGACCTGTGGTGGTGAAAATGCATCCAAACGAGTCGAAGTAAAGAATCTCATCAGACAGCTCAAGGAGACAAATCCTTTTGTAGAAGGCAATATCTTCAAGAGCGTGGAGAATGTAAATCTGAGTACGATCGTTGCATATAAAAAAGACGGAGTCAGACATCATTTCTTGGATGACTATGATAAGACAGAATAAAAATAAGATGGAATTACGGACAGACTCCTGTTGATTCCTTTCAGGGTGATGGATATAATTGTGAGTAACATTTACCGGAAAGGATACATAATATATGACATTACAACAATTGATTTATGCTGTGAAGATCGCAGATGTAAAGTCCATGAATAAGGCAGCGGCGGAATTATATGTATCACAGCCTGCATTGTCCAGTACGATACGTGATCTGGAAGAAGACTTGCAGATAGAAATATTTATCCGTACCAATAAAGGGATCATGATCACCACAGAAGGCGAGGAATTTCTAAGTTACGCCAGACAGATGGTGGAACTCGATCAGATGATAGAGGACCGCTATATTAATAATATGAAACGTAAGAATAAGTTCAGTGTGTCCATGCAGCATTATTCTTTTGCAGTAGAAGCATTTATGAAGCTTGCCAGAGAATTTGCGCTGGAAGATTTTGAACTGGCGGTACATGAAACCAGGACCAGTGAGGTCATCGAAAATGTCCATAATTACAGAAGCGAACTTGGGATTCTGTATCTGAGTGATTTCAACAGAAAAGCAATGCAGAAAATATTTGTGGAAAATGAGCTGGAATTTACGGAATTATTTCAGTGTGATGTTTATGTGTATCTGAGTAATAATCATCCACTGGCATCAAAGGATAAGATTACCTTTGAAGAACTGAGTGATTATCCATGCCTGTCTTTTGAACAGGGGGATAAGAATTCCTTCTATTTTGCAGAAGAAGTGTTCAGTACCTTACAGTATAAGCAGATGATCAAGGCAGACGACAGAGCGACCATGCTGAACCTGATGGTAGGAATGAACGGATATACTTTATGTTCGGGCATTATCTGTGAAGAACTGAATGGAGACGGCTATTCTGCAATTCCACTGGATACGGATGAGAAAATGACAATAGGATATATCAAGAGAAAAGGTATGCATATCAGCCCTATCGGAAAGAATTATATAGAAATCCTGCGCAGCTATGCAAAATAATTACAAAAGCAACTTGACAGGCGAAAAGAAAAGTATTATTATCCTATTAATCCTAGTTAATAAATAGGAAAAGGAGGAAAAGCTATGAAAAAAGGAAGCATTAGAAAATTATTGGCAAGTGTATTAACAGTAGCAGCAGTGACAGGGCTGGTTACAGGTTGCGGCAGCACAGGAACAGAAAGCACAGCATCTGGAGATTCCAAGACAGTATACCGTACACTTGACGAAATCAAACAATCAGGTACAATAAACATTGGTGTATTTTCAGATAAAAATCCATTTGGATATGTTGACGAAAATGGTGAATATCAGGGATATGATGTATACTTTGCAAACAGGATCGGTGAAGATCTTGGTGTAGATGTGAACTTCGTATCTACAGAAGCAGCCAGCAGGATCGAGTACCTGCAGACAGGTAAAGTAGATATTATCCTTGCTAACTTTACAGTAACAAAAGAACGTGCAGAAGAAGTAGACTTTGCACTTCCATATATGAATGTAGCACTTGGTGTTGTTTCACCTGAGTCCGCACCGGTTACCGACATAGACAACTGGAATGCAGATGATGAGATGATCGTTATCTCAGGAACAACGGCAGAAACATATCTGACAGCCAACTATCCTGATATCAAGCTTCAAAAGTATGATACTTATGCGAATGCCAAAAATGCATTGGAGAATGGAAATGCAGCAGCATGGGCAAATGATAATACGGAAGTAATTGCTTTTGTTTTACAGAATCCGGGTTATACAGTAGGCATCCCTACACTGGGAAGCCAGGATACAATTGCTCCCGCAGTATCAAAGGGCAATGAAACTTTATTGAACTGGATCAATGATGAGATCAAATCTCTGGCAGATGAGAAATTCTTCCATGCAGATTATGAAGCAACATTAACAGATACCTATGGTCTGGACTATGAGGACAGCCTGGTAGTAGAGGGTGGCGTTACATCCGGCAACTAATACAAATACCCGATTAAGGTGGTAGACGAAATTGAGTATAGAATTTATTCAGGAATATATACCACTGTATCAAAAAGCGATGATCCTT
>CAYRAW010000213.1:0-5566 GCA_964422225.1 uncultured Roseburia sp. | reverse complement strand
AGAAGTTCAAGCAGCTGTCAGGTATGCAGTAAAAGAGAAAGATTCAAGCCTTCGGAAAGCGACCGGAGGCTTTTTATGTGGAGGTTTAGAATATGGCATTAGAAGCATTTTTAAAACAGAACAAAAAGGAGCAGAAAACGATATTATATCCTGCATCAGAGTCTTTTGTAGATGAGAATGGCAGACCTATGATGTGGAAGCTTAGACCATTGGGAACGCTGGAAGCAGAAAATATCCGTAAGCAGTGCCAGCAATATGGTAAAGGCGGGATTGTAAAGGTAGATACAGCCAGATTTAACAGGGAGATAGCAGTAAAATGTACTGTAGAGCCTAATCTGAATGATAAGCAGTTACAGGATTCATACGGAGTAATGGGAGCAGAAGACTTGATTGCAGAGATGCTGGATAAAGATGGTGAATACCAGGCATATGTTAAAAAGTGCATGGAGATAAGCGGATATAAGGAGTCCGAGGCAGATCTGGTAGATGAAGTAAAAAACTGATCAATGGCAATGATGTGGAATCAGTTTATGCATATTATTGTTTGCATAAATTTCACATGTTGCCATCACAGTTCTTTGCCCTGGATAAATATGAAAAGGCATTTGTTATGGCTGCGATTGACATAAGGATAGAAAGAGAAAAGCAGGAAGCGGAAAAAATTCAAAACAGTAGATAGGAGACAGATGGATAATGGCAGTAAGTACGAGTGTAAGTGTAAATGATAATATGTCAGCAGCGTTTGCCAATATTACGATGTCAATCAATGCATGCCTGGGGGCTTTTATGGATATGCAGCAAGCGACAGCAGAAGGCTTTCATGCAGATTTGATAGAAAATGCAAGGAATGCCCTTACTGACGTAAATGAGGCAACAGAAAGCCTTGTGCGAAATATGTCTGAGGTAAATGATAATCAGGAACAAGTAAACCAGAGCATAGCAAGAGGTACTGTAGAAGCCGGAGGATTGCTTGGCAAAGTAACGCAGATCGCAGCGGCATATGTTGGATTTAATGCTATAAAAGAACAGATATCGGATGCTGTAAATTATGCATCTGATCTGACGGAAGTACAGAATGTAGTAGATGTAACTTTTGGAGATGCAGCAGATTCTGTTAATAAGTGGGCGCAGACTACACTGGAAGCATACGGAATAAATGAGCTGAATGCTAAGAATTATGCAGGAACTATGGGCGCTATGCTAAAATCTTCACAGGTAGCAGATGATATGGTACAGCAAATGTCTACTAATATAACTGCGCTGGCGGGGGATATGGCATCTTTCTATAACTTGGATGGTGATACTGCTTTTGAAAAAATCAGATCCGGGCTATCAGGTGAGACGGAGCCATTGAAACAGTTGGGTATCAATATGAGTGTAGCAAATCTGGAAGCGTATAGAATGGCGCAGGGGATTCAGATAGCCTATTCAGATATGGACCAGGCATCTCAGACTCTATTGCGGTATAACTACCTGATATCGGTTACAGGAGATGCACAGGGAGATTTTGCAAGGACAAGTGGAAGCTATGCTAATCAGACAAAGCTTCTACATGAGAATTGGCAGGCATTTACTGGACAATTGGCGGCACAGGCAATACCAACATTGACAGTTATAGTGCAGCACCTAAATAATTTGATTACTGGAGCAGAATGGCTTGGAAATGTGATCAGTGAAAACTGGGGAATTATAGAGCCGATATTGGTAGGAGCTACAGTAGCAGTAACTGCGTATGCAATTGCAGTAGGAATAAGCAATGCAGCAGCAGGAATAAGTTCAACAATGGAAACTCTTAGAGGTGCATCATTGGCATTATCTACAGGGACTACTTTCAGTGCCACGGCAGCACAATATGGATTTAATGCGGCTTTGTATGCGTGCCCGATAACTTGGATTGTTGGAGGTCTTCTATTGATTGTTGTGGCATTATATGCGATTGTAGGAGGATATAATAAAGCATCCGATGCGAGCTTGAGTGCAACGGGTATAATTGGCGGAGCATTTGCAACGATGGCGGCCCATGCATTGAATACGTTTGTGGTGCCAACTTGGAATGCAATTGCTGCATTAATAAACTATATTTATAATGCATTTAATGGTAATACGGCAGCAATTAAAGTATTATTCTATGATATGGCATTAACTGTAATAGGATATATAACCAATATGGCATCTGCTATTGAAACTGTGGTAAACAGAATACCAGGATTACAAGTTGATATAACGAGTGGGCTGGATTCTTTTTATAATGATTTGGAGGCGGCGCAGAAGGCAGCAAAGGATGGGTCTGATTGGAAAGAAATAGTCGGACAGATGGATTATTTAGATTATAATAAGGCAGCGGCAGCAGGATATTCTGTTGGTGCAAAAGCAGAGAATAAGGTTAAGGACTTCTTTTCATTCTCTGATATAGAGATGCCGGATATGATGCAGAATGACACGCTGAGTACACTTGGAGATATAAGTTCCTACACTGCAGCCACAGCTGATGGTACGAAGGATATCAAAGATTCTCTTGATATTACAGAAGAAAATCTGAAGTGGATGAAAGACATAGCAGAGAGAGAAGTTATTGATAGAACCGTGTTCAGAGACATAACGGTAAGCCTTGGGGGCGTTTCCAATACTGTTAATAATATGAACGATCTGGATGGAATACCGGAATATCTTGGAAATGTAATTGCAGAGCAAATGGCGGTTTCAGCGGAAGGAGCGCATTGATATGGCATATGATTTATATTTGAATGGCGTATTGATGCCAGTCACACCGGGGAAAATTCAGACAAAGATAAAAGGAAATAACAAGACTATTGAGTTGATCAATGAGGGTGAGGTCAATGTGATAAAGCCAAGTGGATTGACTGAATTCAGTTTTGAACTTCTTTTTCCGAATCAAAGATATCCATTTGCAAATTATCAGAATGGATATAGGAATGCAAAGTATTATATTGATATTCTGCAGGGTCTGAAAGACAATGGAAGTAAGTTCCAGTTTATTTTGTCGAGGCATAGGCCGAATGGGAGCAACCTTGGAAATATAGATGTAACGGTTACAGTAGAGGATTTGACAATAACGGATGAAGCTAAAGAAGGTTTTGATCTCAAAGCGTCAATTAAGTTAAAGCAATGGAAGCCATACGGAACAAAAGTATTTACCATAACTGACAATGCGACAATTCAATCAGAGAGCCAGAGGACACCATCAGCAGATGCTCCGATTACAGGTGGAACATATACTGTAAAAAAAGGTGACAGTTTATGGAAAATTGCAAAGCAGTTTTATGGAAATGGAGCAGACTATACTAAAATAGCCGGTTCAAATACAGATACGGTAAAGAATCCGAACCTTATTTATCCTGGACAAGTACTGATGATACCGTAAAGGAGGTTTGAGGTATGGTTAAAGCCCAAATACTAATTGAAAACGAGGGTATAGTATATGAGCCGGCTGTATTGGATGGAATCCAATGGAGTACAGATAGAAAAGGAAGTCCGGGCAAATTGACTTTCACAGCTGTAAATGATGGAATCCTGAATGTGACAGAAGGAAATGCGGTAAAACTGATCGTTGATGATCAGAATGTGTTCTTCGGGTATATATTCACAAAGGACCGGGACAAGGATAAGCAAATAAAGTTTACATGCTATGATCAGCTGAGATACCTGAAGAACAAAGATACGTATTGCTATAAGAACAAAACTGCATCACAGATCATAAAAATGATATGTGACGATTTTAATTTGCAATATGGAGACGTGGAAGACACAGGATATCCAATACCTAAAAGGGCAGAATCAAACAAGACACTATTCGATATAATTCAGAATGCACTGGATGTTACACTTATGAATACGCAGAAAGTATATGTCCTGTATGATGACTTTGGAAGAATTTCATTAAAAAATATAGCTTCTATGAAAGTAAATCTTATTATAGATGCAGATACGGGTCAGAATTTTGAGTATAAATCAAGTATAGATAGTCAGACCTATGATCAGGTAAAGCTTACATATGATAATGAAGATACAGGAAAGAGAGATGTATATCTGGTTAAGGATTCTGAAAATATCAATAAGTGGGGTGTACTGCAGTATTATGATACACTGCAAGATGGAGAAAATGGAGCATCTAAAGCAGAACAGTTGTTACAGTATTATAATAAAAAGACAAGAAATTTGTCTGTCAAATCGGCATGGGGAGATATCCGTATAAGGGCAGGTGCTGCGCCGGTAGTAAGCCTGAATCTGGGAGATATAATTGTAAACAATTATATGGTATGTGAAAAAGTGACACATACATTCAAAAATGGAGAGCATACTATGGACCTGACTTTATCAGGAGGTGAGTTCATTGCCTGATTTATTGACCATGATAAAAAGTGCAGCAATGGAAGCTGTTAGAGAAGGAAATCCGACTACATATCTGTATGGTACGGTAATATCCATTAATCCATTGGAAATTCAGGTGGATGAAGATATGAAGCTTGTATTATCGCAGGATTTTCTGCAGTTAACGAATGCAGTAAGAGACTATACAGTGAATATGGAAGATGCAGAAAATGGAACAACACGTAAAATGATCATTAAAAATGCTCTGCGTATTGGTGAAAAGGTAATAATGCTACAGCAGCAGGGAGGACAGAATTACCTGATATTTGACAGGAGGAATGCGGATGCTACCGGGAAATGATGGCTTGCTCGCAGATATAGAGGTCGAAGAGCAACCTTCCAAAACGTTTGCAATGAATTTTGATAAGGAAAATGTAGTAGGCTGGTGCGACAGGATAAAAGCTGTACAACAGGCTATTTTTTTAATTCTGAATATTGAGAGATATACATGCCCCATCGTATCATGGAATTATGGAGTTGAATTAGCTTCGTTGATCGGAAAGCCTGTTACATATTGTGTTCCAGAGATAGAAAGAAGAATCACAGAGGCATTACTACAGGATAACAGAATCAAGCGTGTTTATGACTTTGAATTTGAATTTCCAAAGAAGACAGTAATACATACCAAATTCAAAGTTGAGACTACAGAGGGAATCGTTGAGACTGACAAGGAGGTGAGCATATAGTGTTTGAAACGAAGACATTTGAGAAACTCATGCAGGAAAAAATGGAGAATGTAGATTCTTCTTTCGATAAAAGAGAGGCATCCATGATACATTTTGCATTAGGGGCGAATGCTGCGGAAACAGCAATGATGTATGTAACATTGGAATGGATGTTAAAGCAGATGTTTGGTGATACAGCGGATAGAGAGTATCTGTGCAAGATAGCTTTTGACACAAGAGGATTGAAGCCATATGAGGCAACATATGCGAAACTGAAAGGAAAATTCAATGTAGAGGTAGAAGAAGGTACACGGTTCAGCCTGGATTCATTGAACTACTCAGTAGGTGAGTTCATTGAGCAGTCAGGTGGATGGTATTATTATCAAGTAATTTGCGATGTCGCAGGAGAAGAGGGAAACAGACATTTTGGCAGGATGGTGCCTATAACATATGTGCAGGGGCTACGACTTGTGAACTGATAGAGATTTTAGTTCCAGGTGAGGATGAAGAGG
>CAYRAW010000212.1:0-5612 GCA_964422225.1 uncultured Roseburia sp. | reverse complement strand
ATCCCAGACTTTTTAATACCTTGGCTGATGTAAACAGAGATTCCTTTTCTATCCGGATAACTAATTTCAATGTCTGATATTCTGCCGCCGGATAAAAAATACTCAGGAAACGACGAACGATCAGATCATATACCTTTTGCTGCAAAGGAGACAGACTGCCAAGTTCTGTCAATTGTCCTGTAGGAATAATGGCATAGTGGTCTGTTACTTTGCTGTCATCGGTATATTGTGTATTGGCAAGGTGTGCAAAGGATTTGTTATCAAGAATCGCCTGCGTAAATTTCTGTGTTGGGGCATAATCACGTAATTTATACAGGTTCTTGCTGATTTCTTTGGCAACAGCCTTGGTCAGTACTCTGGCATCCGTTCTTGGATAAGTAGTCAGCTTCTTCTCATAGAGATCCTGTGCTACCTGCAGGGTTTCATCCGGGCTGATCTTGAAGCGTTTGGAACATTCTGCCTGTAGTTCTGCCAGATTGAACAATAAGGGAGCTTTTTTACGTGCTGTACCTTTTTCCAAAGTCTGTATAACGGCATCTTTTCCTGTGAAACTGTCAATGAGTGCCTGTGCATCTGTACGCTCTTTAAAGCCATTTTCTTTATAAAGTTTGGGAGATTCATAATAAGCAGAGCCTTCGATGGCTTTCCATTCTGCTTCTATGTGTGCATCTGTAAAATCACCGGTAACGCGGTAGAAAGGTGTTTCCTTGAAGTTGCGGATCTCGCGTTCCCTGTTAACGACCATACCAAGTACGCAGGTCATAACACGGCCTACGGCAATCGCAGTATAGCCATTGGTGGCAGCAGCATCATTCAGCAATTTACCGTATTTTACAGACATGACGCGGGAGAAATTAATGCCCATTGCATAATCTTCAATGGAACGCATAATCCCGGACGAACCCAGGTTTGCATATGCTGACATGGGCTTGGCTTCTTTGACCCCTCTTCTGATCTCTTCTTCAGTCTGAGAATCGATCCAGACTCTAAGCTCCTGCATGCCATCTCTCACGCCACCGAAATTACGGATATTTTCTTCTATGGTCTGTCCTTCTTTTCCGGAGTCTCCTGCCCAGTATACAGTATCAATATCCTGTCTGTGGAGCAGCTTGTGAACGATTTCATATTGCTGCTTTACATTTTCTATTACGCCATATTTATAGACCTGCGGAAGAAAAGGCAGATCAGCCAGCACCCAGCGCTTATAACGGATATCATACTCTTCTGGATAGACCATCTCGACCAGATGACCTACACACCATGTAATGACATACTCCTGGTTCTCTATATAACCGTTATTTCTGCCGGATACCTGAAATACTTTGGCGTAATCCTGCGCAACGGAAGGTTTCTCTGTTATGATTAATTTCTTACCCACTTACAACTATCCCCTCGCCTAAAAAAGCAGGCATGCATGCACACCTGCTTTTTGATTCTAATTTAGAATTGTGTATAGTTCTTATTTCTTTGTGATATATCCCTGTGCCTTTAAAAGTTCTGCACACAGAACTGCACCACCTGCAGCACCTCTGACTGTATTATGGGAAAGTCCAACGAACTTCCAGTCATATACAGTATCTTCTCTTAAACGGCCTACGGAGATACCCATGCCGTTTTCAAAATTCACATCCAGAGCTACCTGAGGTCTGTTATCCTCTTCCAGATACTGAATGAACTGCTTAGGAGCACTTGGAAGCTCTAACTCCTGAGGAAGTCCCTTGAAGTTTACTAATTTCTCAATTAACTGCTCCTTAGTAGGATTCTTCTTGAACTTAACAAATACAGCGGCTGTATGACCATTCAGAACCGGAACACGGATACACTGGCATGTGATAACAGGTGAAGTTGCCGGAACGATAACGCCGTCTTCGATCTTACCCCAGATTCTAAGAGGCTCTTTTTCGCTCTTCTCTTCTTCGCCACCGATATAAGGAATTATGTTGCCGACCATTTCAGGCCAGTCCTTAAAGGTTTTACCTGCACCGGAGATTGCCTGATA
The DNA here is from genome assembly GCA_964422225.1 of uncultured Roseburia sp. Classification (GTDB taxonomy): domain Bacteria; phylum Bacillota; class Clostridia; order Lachnospirales; family Lachnospiraceae; genus COE1. The sequence continues at coordinate 3,613 of CAYRAW010000212.1, read as the reverse complement.
TGTAGTTGCAACTACTTCATATGGCTCAAATTCTTTCCATGCTGTTAATACAGGAGCATAACTCTGAATAGAACAGTTAGGCTTAACTGCAACGAAGCCTCTGGTTGTACCAAGACGCTTTTTCTGGAATTCGATGACTTTCATATGTTCAGGATTGATTTCAGGAACTACCATAGGTACATCAGGTGTCCAACGATGAGCGGAGTTGTTGCTGACTACAGGTGTTTCTGTTTTTGCATAATCTTCCTCGATCTTCTTGATCTCGTCTTTGGTCATATCTACTGCGGAAAAGACAAAGTCTACTTCAGAAGCAACCTTTTCTACTTCATTGACATTCATAACAACGATGTTCTTAACGGCTTCCGGCATCGGAGTGTCCATTTTCCATCTGTCACCTACTGCCTCTGCATAGGTCTTACCAGCAGAACGAGGGCTTGCTGCGATCGTTGTTACTTCAAACCAGGGATGATTCTCCAATAAAGAGATAAATCTCTGTCCAACCATACCGGTACCACCCAGGATACCTACCTTCAATTTTTCACTCATACATTTCTCCTCATTTCTTATATTAATTATGGATTAGCTTAATTTAAGATACTCCTGATTCAGACGGATGACTTCTTTCATGGCATCCGGTCCGGGAGCGCCAATGGTGGTTCTCTTGTTAACGCATGTCTCGAGGCTGATCGCATCATAGATATCCTGCTCGAAGACAGGGCTGATGGATTTTAACTCATCCAAGGATAATTCATCGATTGCCTTGTTTTTATCAATACAGTATAACACAAGTCTGCCGATAATGCCATGGGCATCTCTGAAAGGTACACCATGATTTACCAGATAATCTGCTGCGTCAGTTGCATTTGTAAAGCCCTTCATGGCACTTACTTTCATGACATCTTTGTTGAATTTCATTGTATGAAGCATGCCGGTGAACAGAGCAATGCAGCCTTTTACCGTATCAATAGCATCAAAGGTCAGCTCCTTATCTTCCTGCATGTCCTTATTATAAGCAAGGGGGATTCCCTTCATGGTAGTCAGGATAGACATCAGTGCGCCATAAACCCGGCCGGTCTTACCACGTACCAGTTCGGCAATATCCGGGTTCTTCTTCTGTGGCATAATGCTGCTTCCTGTAGAATAGGCATCATCAATCTCTACGAAACGGTATTCGTTGGAATTCCAGATAATGATCTCTTCGCAGAAACGGCTTAAATGCATCATGATCGTAGATAATGCAGCCAGAAGTTCTATCACATAATCTCTGTCAGCTACAGAGTCCATACTGTTAAGTGTAGGTCCGTCAAAGCCAAGAAGCTCTGCCGTATAAGCACGATCCAGAGGATAGGTCGTTCCTGCAAGTGCTCCGGAGCCTAAGGGACAGTAATTCATTCTTTCATAGATATCATCCAAGCGCTGTCTGTCACGCTTGAACATTTCAAAATATGCACCCATATGATGAGCCAGTGTGATAGGCTGTGCCTTTTGTAAATGAGTGAATCCTGGCATATAGGTGTCAAGGTTATTCTCCATGATCCCAATGATGACTTCCAGAAGTTCTTTGAGAAGTCCATTGATCTCTACTACCTCATGTCTTGTATAAAGTTTCATGTCCAATGCGACCTGATCGTTACGGCTTCTGCCGGTGTGCAGCTTCTTACCTGCATCACCGATACGGTCGATCAGATTGGCTTCTACGAAACTGTGGATATCTTCATATTCGTCAGTGATCTGAAGGGAACCGTTGTCCACATCCTTTACAATACTTTCCAGTCCGGCGAGAATCTGATCCTTCTCTTCTACTGTCAGAATCCCCTGCTTTGCAAGCATCTTTACGTGTGCCATGCTACCTTCTACATCCTGATGGAAGAACTTCTGATCAAAAGAAATAGACGCATTAAAGTTATATACAAGCTTATCTGTCTCTTTGGTAAACCTGCCACCCCAGAGCTGTGCCATGATAAATCACTCCTTATATTTCTATTGTAACTGCCAGAAATCGTATTTGATGGCAGTCTACCTTCATATATGATACTGAATAGTTCCAATTTAACATAAGTTAGCGCATGAATCAAGTTAGATGTGACAGAAAATGCATAAATATTCGCAGATGTTTGGAAATCCTCTTAAATTTGCAGTGTCAGTTACAGTTACCATTTTGTCAAAAGAACATACAATATGGTATCAGAAGGAAAAAAGAAAGGGATGATGGACGGTGTATTTTCTAAAACTGGATCATGTGGATTTCTCCTATTACAGTGATCTGGGAGAAATTCAGGTCTTAAAAAACATGAGTTTTGAAATCGAACGTAAAAGCTTTACAGCGATTGTAGGACCATCCGGTTGTGGAAAGTCTACGATATTATCATTGATCGCAGGACTTTTAAAACCGACATCAGGATTTATTACCTTTTATTCTGAAGATTTTCAGGCACCAGGTATTGGATACATGCTTCAACACGATCATTTATTAGAATGGCGGGATGTTTATCACAATATTTTGCTGGGACTTGAGATTCAGAATAAAATCAGACCGGAATCCATAGAACTGGTAAAGAAACTACTGATAAAATATCATTTGGAAAATACTATCCATCAGAAGCCCTCTGCCCTGTCCGGTGGTATGCGGCAGAGAATCGCATTGATCCGTACACTTGCCCTTCAACCCGATCTGCTGTTACTGGATGAACCATTCAGTGCATTGGATTACCAGACACGTCTGCAGGTATCTAAGGATGTACATGATATCATCAAGTCGGAACAAAAGACAGCAATTCTTGTAACGCATGATATTTCTGAAGCAATAGCCATGGCAGATCAGGTAATTTTACTGAGCAAATCACCATGTAGCGTAAAGGATATGATTCCTATAGAATTTGAAAAAAACAGGATCGACCACGACAAAATACGTCAATCCGGTTTATTTCAACAGTATTTTGACAGAATTTGGAAAGAACTTGTGTAAAAATGAGTTACGGGTTATAGAAAGGAAAGGTGCTTCATTATGAAAATACGGGGGAAAAAATATGATCTGAGTGCATGCTCGGAGGGGCAAAGAAATTATTTACGTAAACAAAAGAGCAAAAAAAGGATCGTGATATGGAGTCGTATACTTATATTTTTCATATTTTTGATTTTATGGCAAATGGCTGCTGAACTGGAATGGATTGATAAGTTTTATTTCAGTTCTCCAAAAGATATCGCAATATTGTTTGTTAAAGACATGAGGGATATGTCACTGCTTGAACATATTGGTGTGACCCTTTTGGAATCAGTCGTCAGCTTTCTACTGATCATTGGGATATCAATTATTCTGGCAACACTTTTTTGGTTCATGCCGACTTTTGGACATACCGTGGAACCGTTTCTTATTGTGTTGAACAGTCTGCCTAAATCTGCTCTTGCACCATTAATTATTGTGTGGCTTGGAACAGGTCCTAAGACAATTGTTCTGTGCGGTATGTCGGTAGGGGTATTTGGGTGTATTTTGAATTTGTATCAGGTGTTCGCTCAGACGGACTCTGAGAGGTTGAAGTTAATAACTACACTTGGAGGAACCAGAATGCAGGCTTTTACCAAAGTCGTTTTCCCCGGAAATTTACCTACTTTCCTG
>CAYRAW010000211.1:0-5617 GCA_964422225.1 uncultured Roseburia sp. | reverse complement strand
CCACTTACTTTTTATTATGATAAAAAGGATAATAAACTGTTAGGAAAGTACACTTGGAATAAGCAGGAAATATGGGAAGTATATTATACAGACACTTCACTGCTGCCATGGGGACAGATCAGATGCTTTTCAACGGATGCATCAGCATATAAATCCAATTCAATTGCAGTGGCACACTCATATACAAATGATGATGAGACTAGGGCAGATATGTATAATATATTAAAGAAACTTTTATCACTGTAGTTGTGATTGTGGATCCGGTCAGTACAGGACAATTCTTGGCTGACCGGATTGTTTTGCCTTGCATCTTTGTATAAAATAATATATAATCAGCGAGGATGTGCGTCATTGCACGAAATGCAGGTAGATTGGAGATAAGAATGAGACAGGAAGAACTCGAACAAAGACTGGATGAAATAGACCTGACAAAAGAAGCTCCGGCACAGGAGCCACAGCGTCAGTATTATTATATGAAAAAAGCCAGACAGATCGTGGCAGAACAGGAGAAAACTCTGGGACGAAGACCGACGGCCTGCGCCGTAACATTTGGCTGCCAGATGAATGCTAAGGATAGTGAGAAGTTGATCGGTATTCTGGAAACAATAGGTTATGAGATCATAGAGGATGAATCAGCAGATCTCGTATTTTATAATACGTGTACGGTTCGTGATAATGCAAATCAGAGGGTATACGGCCGACTGGGATTTCTTAATACCATGAAAAAGAAAAATCCACACAAGATCATTGCTTTGTGTGGCTGTATGATGCAGGAAACGACAGTAATTGAAAAAATTAAAAAGAGCTATTCTTTTGTAGATTTAATATTCGGAACACATAATATTTACAAGTTTGCCGAACTGTTGACTACGGTATATCAAAGCGACAGAATGGTCATTGATATCTGGAAGGATACAGATAAGATCGTTGAAGACCTTCCGGCAGAGCGTAAGTATTCCTTTAAATCAGGCGTTAATATTATGTTCGGCTGTAATAATTTCTGCAGTTATTGTATTGTTCCTTATGTCAGAGGACGCGAAAGAAGCCGTAATCCCAAGGATATTATCAGAGAAATTGAACAACTGGTTTCTGAGGGTGTAGTAGAAGTCATGCTGCTTGGACAGAATGTAAATTCCTATGGTAAAAATCTGGATGAACCCATGACATTTGCACAGCTTCTGCGTGAAGTTGAAAAGATAGAAGGTTTGAAGAGAATCCGGTTTATGACATCTCATCCCAAGGATTTGTCAGATGAACTGATCCAGGTCATGAAAGAATCCAAAAAGATATGCAGGCATCTGCATTTACCATTACAGGCAGGATCTACAAGAATCCTGACTGCAATGAACAGAAGATATACTAAGGAACAATATCTGGCTCTTGCTAAAAAGATCAGACAGGAAATTCCGGATATTTCACTGACAACCGATCTGATCGTCGGATTCCCTGGAGAGACTGCAGCGGATGTGGATGAAACAATTGAAGTGGTAAAAGAAGTACAGTATGATAATGCATTTACTTTTATCTATTCCAAAAGAACAGGGACACCTGCTGCCGCAATGGAAAATCCTGTATCAGAACATGAGATAAAACAGAATTTTGACAGATTGCTCAAGGTCGTGCAGGAAACAGCCAGAGAACGTGTACAGCGTCTGGAAGGACAGACATTAGAAGTATTGGTCGAAGAAGTGAATGAACAGGATGCATCACTTCTTACCGGAAGATTATCCAATAATACTATTGTACATTTTCCGGGAGATAAAGAACTGGTCGGTTCTATTGTTAATGTTAAACTGAAAGAATGTCATGGATTCTATTACATAGGAGAAATGGCAGACTGATCAAAATATACAATGCCACGGTATGAAATCGTGGCATTGTTGCTGTTTTACCCAATTTTGTATTTTCTCCCTTGAAATCTCGAATATTTAGGCATATGATGAGAAAGGTTTTTACAAAATTTTTAGAAACACATAAGAGACTATTTATAAATAGTCGAAGGGAGAACTATGGAAAAATTAAAGCCGAAGCTGTTCTCAGTCATGAAGACTTATACAAAAGAACAGTTCGTAAAAGATGTTGTAGCAGGGATTATTGTAGCTATTATTGCGCTGCCTTTATCAATTGCGCTTGCGCTTGCATCGGGTGTTGGACCTGAACAGGGTATTTATACGGCTATTGTTGCCGGATTTCTGATTTCATTTCTGGGTGGAAGCCGTGTACAGATTGCCGGCCCTACTGCTGCATTTGCAACTATTGTTGCAGGTATTGTAGCGGATAAGGGTATGGATGGACTGGTACTGGCGACTGTATTGGCAGGTATTATTCTGGTTGCTATGGGCTTTTTACGCCTGGGCAATCTGATCAAATATATTCCTTATACGATAACGACAGGATTTACCGCAGGTATTGCAGTAACCATTGCAATCGGTCAGATCAAGGACTTTCTGGGACTGACCTATCCGGAAGGAACGGTAACGATCGAGACAATGCAAAAGGCAAAAGCAGTTATTGCCAATATAGCAACCATTAACTGGCAGGCACTTATTGTAGGAGCTGTATGCCTGGCTATTCTGATCGTATGGCCATATATTAACAAGACAGTACCAGGTTCACTGATCGCAGTCATTGTTGGAATCCTTATGGTAAAACTTTTGAATATGAACGTTAATACAATTGGTGATCTGTATGAAATCAGCAATAAATTACCGGTTCCCCATATTCCCGGTTTTACACTGGCTGATATTGGAGAGGTATTACCGGATGCATTTACCATTGCGATTCTGGCGGCAATTGAATCTTTATTATCCTGCGTTGTTGCAGACAGTATGATCAATTCCAAACATCGTTCTAATATGGAATTGATCGCACAGGGTGTTGGTAATATCGGTTCGGCTCTGTTTGGCGGCATTCCTGCAACTGGCGCAATTGCAAGAACAGCGGCTAATATTAAGAACGGAGGACGTACTCCTATTGCAGGTATGGTCCATTCCATTACATTGATCCTGATCCTGGTTGTATTAATGCCTTATGCAGCATTGATCCCAATGCCATGTATTGCAGCTATATTATTCATGGTTGCATATAATATGTGCGGCTGGCGTACTTTTGCCGGATTGTGCAAATCAGCACCTAAGAGTGACATTATCGTATTAGTACTGACTTTTGCACTGACAGTTATTTTTGACCTTGTAGTAGCAATTGAGGTAGGTATTCTTCTGGCAGCGATCCTGTTTATGAAACGTATGAGTGATGTAACAGAAGTAGAAGGATGGAAGTATCTTGATGATGAAGACGATCCTGACAGTATTTCTTTGAGAGCGGTTCCAGAACATACTTTGGTTTATGAAGTATCAGGTCCTATGTTCTTTGGCGCAGCAGATAAGATCCTTAAAATTTCTGTAAAGGAAGACACCAGATTCCTTATCATACGTATGAGAAGTGTAAATGCAATTGATGCAACAGCAATGCATTCTCTGGAACAGCTTTATAACAGCTTCCGTGCAAAGGGAATTCAGATCATTCTATCCCATGTAAATGAGCAGCCGCGTTCCGTTATGGATAAAGCCGGATTTACAGAAAAGATAGGAGAAGAAAATTTCTGTATCCATATTGATGAAGCACTGGAACGCGCGCATCTTTTAGCTGAAGTGGAGAACAGGCTGGATACGAAGGCTTTTTGATGAATGATTCTCAATCGTTCATATTATGTAAATATGGGACTTTGAAAAATTCCATGGATGTGTTAGAATATGGAATGGGCAGAGACGGGCAAAACAATATGCTTTTGCCCGTTTTTGAGTGCTGTCCGGAATAATTAGTACAATAAAACAGGATAAATACAAGACAGATAGAAAGGCTTAGGTAGAGTATGGCTGGATTAACACCGATGATGCAGCAGTATATGGAAACAAAGAAACAATATCAGGACTGCATTTTATTTTACAGACTCGGTGATTTTTATGAGATGTTTTTTGAGGATGCGCTAACAGCATCCAAGGTGTTGGAAATTACACTGACCGGAAAGGATTGCGGTCTGGAAGAAAGAGCACCCATGTGCGGAATCCCGTTTCATGCAGTAGACGGTTACCTGAACAGACTGGTATCAAAAGGGTATAAAGTAGCAATCTGTGAACAGGTTGAAGACCCGAAACTTGCAAAAGGTATTGTAAAGCGGGAAGTAATTCGTATCGTTACACCAGGTACAAATCTGAACACGCAGGCATTGGAAGAATCTAAAAATAATTATCTGATGTGTATAGCATGCTTTCAAAACAGGATCGGAGTTTCTATCGTAGATGTAACAACAGGTGATTTCTATATGACAGAGGTAGAAAGTCTGGCAAAATTACAGGATGAATTATACAAGTATATGCCAACCGAAATTATCTGCAATGATGCATTTGTGATGAGCGGATATGATATTGAAGATCTCAAAAGCAGGCTGGGTATGGCAGTATATACGCTGGAACCGTGGCATTTTGATGACGACGGGTGCAGAAAATGTCTTATGCAGCATTTTAAGGTAAATACATTGGCTGGACTTGGACTGGAGGATTTCCCGTCAGGCATGATTTCAGCAGGAGCTGCCATGCAGTATCTGCTGGAAACGCAGAAGACTGATCTGACACATATCAATCATATCATTCCGTATCTGGCAAGCCGGTTCATGCTGTTAGACAGTTCTACCAGACGTAATCTGGAACTGACAGAAACTCTGCGCGAGAAACAGAAAAAAGGCTCTCTGTTATGGGTATTGGATAAGACCAAGACTGCAATGGGTGCCAGAAGGCTCAGGAGTGATATTGAGCAGCCACTTATCAATATGGAGGATATCAATGCCAGATTAGATGCAGTGGAACAGCTCTGTAAAAACACGGTATCCCGTGATGAGATCAGAGAATACCTGAATCCGATTTATGATATGGAGCGTCTTTTGGGTAAGGTAAGTTATAAATCTGCCAATCCCCGTGATCTGGTGGCTTTTGCAAATTCGATGGAGATGCTTCCCCATATAAAAACAGTATTAAAGGAATTTGATTCCAAACTGTTGTCACAGATCGAACAGGAAATTGATGGATTGGAAGACTTATATCACCTGATCAAAGATGCAATATGTGATGATCCTCCTGTCATGATCCGTGAGGGAGGTATGATCCGGACTGGCTTTGATAAAGATATCGACATGCTTAGAACTGCCAAGACAGATGGTAAGAACTGGCTTGCCAAACTGGAAGAAGAAGACCGCGAACGTACGGGTATTAAGAATCTGAAGATCAAGTATAATAAGGTATTTGGATATTACTTTGAAGTGACCAATTCCTATAAAGATCTGGTTCCCGAGGATTATGTGAGAAAGCAGACTCTTGTTAATGCAGAACGATACATGACTCCGAAGTTAAAGGAATTGGAGGATACGATACTTAATGCAGAGGACAAGCTGAATACTTTGGAATATGATGTCTTTTGCAAAGTGAGAGATGATATTGCAAAAGAACTGGAAAGAATTCAAAAAACAGCAAAGGCAATTGCAAGACTGGATGTATTCGCCTCCCTGTCAGTTGTTGCAGAACAGAATCATTATGTCAGACCATCTCTTAATGAAAAAGGCATTATT
>CAYRAW010000210.1:0-5627 GCA_964422225.1 uncultured Roseburia sp. | reverse complement strand
TTGATGAGTCTATGAAGGATCTTGAGCAGATCGTTGGTCTTCAGACAGACAAGCCATTAAAGAGAGCATTTATGCCTTATGGCGGTATCAAGATGGCTCAGCAGGCTGCTAGCACATATGGTTACGAAGTAAATCCTAAGTTCGACAAGATTTTCAATGAGTATCATAAGACTCATAACCAGGCAGTATTTGATGCATATACAGATGAGATGAAAGTTGCTCGTCATACACATATCGTAACAGGTCTTCCTGATACTTATGGACGTGGACGTATCGTAGGCGACTACAGAAGAGTTGCTCTGTATGGTATTGATTTCCTGATCGAGAAGAAGATGGAAGATAAGAAGAACTGCGGTAACGGAACAATGACAGAAGAAGTTATCCGTTTAAGAGAAGAGATCGCTGAGCAGATCAAGGCTCTGAAGGGCATGAAGGAAATGGCTAAGATCTATGGCTATGATATTTCCGGTCCTGCTACAAACGCTAAGGAAGCAGTTCAGTGGTTATACTTTGGATATTTAGCAGCTATCAAGACTCAGAATGGTGCAGCTATGTCCGTAGGACGTATCTCTACATTCCTTGATATCTATATTGAAAGAGACTTAAAGGAAGGCACATTAACAGAGAAGGAAGCTCAGGAACTGATCGACCATATGACAATGAAATTCCGTATGGTTAAGTTCGCTCGTATTCCTTCATACAACCAGTTATTCTCCGGTGACCCTGTATGGGCTACACTTGAAGTTGGTGGTATCGGTATGGATGGCCGTCATATGGTTACTAAGAACGACTATCGTTTCTTACATACTCTTGAGAACATGGGACCTAGCCCAGAGCCAAACTTAACAGTTCTGTACTCTAGCGCACTTCCTGCAAACTTCAAGAAGTATGCAGCTAAGATTTCTGTAACAACATCTTCTATCCAGTATGAGAATGATGATGTTATGAAGCCTATCTGGGGCGATGACTACAGCATCTGCTGCTGTGTATCCGCTACACAGACTGGTAAGGAAATGCAGTTCTTCGGTGCTCGTGCTAACCTGGCTAAGTGTTTACTTTACGCTATTAATGGTGGTAAGGATGAGAAGCATCTTGACAAAGACGGCAAGCATATGCAGTGTGGTCCTGAAATCGCACCTATTACTTCTGAATACCTTGACTTTGATGAAGTTATGCATAAATATGACATCATGCTTGACTGGTGTGCAGCTCTGTATGTAAACATCCTGAACCTGATCCATTATATGCATGATAAATATTACTATGAAGCAGCTGAGATGGCTCTGATCGATACAGATGTAAGAAGAACATTCGCAACTGGTATTGCAGGTCTTTCTCACGTAGCAGACTCTCTGTCAGCTATCAAGTATGCTAAGGTTAAGGTTATCCGTGACGAGCAGGGATGCGCTGTTGACTTCAAGACAGAAGGCGAGTTCCCTAAGTATGGTAACGATGATCCTAGAGCAGATGAATTTGCTGTATGGCTTCTTAAGACTTTCATTGAGAAGATCAAGAAGAATCCTACTTACAGAAATTCTGAGCCTACAACATCTATCTTAACTATTACATCTAACGTTGTATATGGTAAGGCTACAGGTGCTCTTCCTGATGGTAGAGCAGCATACACACCATTTGCTCCTGGTGCATCACCATCTTACGGTGCAGAGCAGAGCGGCTTACTTGCTTCCCTGAACTCTGTAGCTAAGCTGCCTTATGAGTATGCTCTGGATGGTATTTCCAATACTCAGACAATGGCTCCTTCAGCTCTTGGTCATGATCTTGACGAGCAGAAGAATACTCTTGCAGGTGTTCTTGACGGATACTTTGATCGTGGTGCTCATCACCTTAACGTTAACGTATTCGGTACAGAGAAGTTGTTAGATGCACAGGCACATCCTGAGAAGCCTGAGTACGCAAACTTCACCATCCGTGTATCTGGTTATGCTGTTAAGTTCATCAGCCTGACTAAGGAACAGCAGGATGACGTTATCGCAAGAACTTGCCATAAGAAACTGTAATCTTAACAGGTTTTTAAGATAATTGATGTATTTGGGGTCGGGCAGGAATGTCCGACCCCTTTTTTGGTAATACTAAGTAGAAATCTAAGTCACTTACCTTCACCCCTCAGCTGCCAGAATGGCAGAGAATGGAGATTATTATAATGATCAAAGGCAGAATTCACTCATTAGAATCTTTTGGCGCAGTAGATGGCCCTGGAATCCGCTATCTTATTTTCCTTAAGGGATGTAATATGCGTTGTCAGTATTGTCACAACGTAGATACATGGAACCCGGATACTGACAATCTGCAGACTGCAGATGAGCTTTTGGATAAAGCAGAACGTTTCCGCAGTTACTGGGGCAAGGAAGGCGGAATTACCGTCAGCGGTGGAGAAGCTTTACTGCAAATTGATTTTCTGATCGATCTTTTCAAAAAGGCACATGAGAGAGGAATCAATACAAATCTGGATACCTCTGCACAGCCTTTTACCAGAGAAGAACCTTTCTTCTCCAAGTTTAATGAATTATTGAAATATACTGATCTTGTAATGCTGGATATTAAGCATATTGATGATGAAGAACACAAGAAGCTTACAGGTCATACAAACAAGAACATTCTGGATTGTGCTAGATATCTTTCTGAGCAGGGTATTCCTATGTGGATTCGACATGTTCTGGTTCCTGGTATCACAGACAATGACGAATACCTAAAGAGAACAAGAGAGTTCATCGATTCCCTGGATACTGTGAAAAAAGTAGAAGTACTTCCTTACCATACTTTAGGAGAATATAAGTGGAAGGAACTTGGCATCCCTTATAAGCTTGAAGGAGTAGATCCTCCTACAGAGGAAAGAATACAGAATGCCAAGAAAATTTTGGAATTCTCCAAATATTAATATGTCAGTAAAATAATGCTAAGCCTGAGTGTGGTACTTAAGGCTTAGCATTTTAACTTTATTGCAGCAATGAAATCAGGTCAAAAAATTATCGACATCTTACTTTGTACACGTTATAATGTGAGTGAACTGATAGAGGTACTGTTTCGTAGGAGAAAGTGTGATAATTTGAACTATATTGTAATGGATTTAGAATGGAATCAGGCTTCTGATGAGAAGACAAAGAAAGCAAATGAATTGCTTTTTGAAATCATCGAAATAGGTGCCATAAAATTGAATGACAGGAAAAATCCGATAGACAGTTTTCATGAGTTGATCAAACCTCAGGTATTTCGCAGAATGAATGCAATAACAGGTGAGTTGATTCATTTACAGATTGAACAATTGGATAACTGTCGTTCTTTCGTGAAGGTCGCAAAAGATTTTCTGGACTGGTGTGGACAAGACTATGTATTCTGCACATGGGGAAGTTCAGATCTTACAGAATTACAACGAAATATGGAATATTATCATATGCCGCCATTATGTGATGGTCCTCTGAAATATTATGATGTACAGAAACTTTTCAGTATTGCTTATGAAGATAAGAAGTCAAGAAGATCGCTTAAGTATGCTGTCGATTATCTGGAGATAGAGGAGGATATTGCTTTTCACAGGGCAGACAGCGATGCTTATTATACGGCTAAAGTTCTGTCACATTTTTATAATCCTGCTTTATTTGACAACTATTCTTTCGATACATATCAGTTGCCTAAGAAAAGAGCAGATGAAGTGCATGCTATTTTTGGAGATTATGAGAAATATATTTCCCGACCATTTGCAGATAAAATTACGGCTATGCAGGATAAAGAAGTGATCTCTACGCGTTGTTTCCTGTGTGGCGCTAATACCAAACGCAAGATACCCTGGTTTTCAGTGAATAATGGAAAGCATTATTATTCGGTGGTATATTGTAAAAAACATGGATATCTTAAAGGTAAAATACGTATGCGCAAATCAATTCATGATGACAGCATCTACGTAGTAAAAACATTAAAGTCCATTGATGAGAATGTAGTTACTGACATCATGAAAAAGAAGGAACAGACCAGAGAACTTCGTAAAGAGCGAAGACATCGTCTTTAGTGACGTTTTTTATATTCCTTTCTTCGTCTGCGTTGTTGTTTTTTGAATAAACGGGCATTTCGTCTGGCAGAACGCTTGGCGGCTCTGGCTTCTTTGGAACGCTGGCGCCGTCTTTTATTACTCTGACCTCTGGGTGAGAAGCTGTAGCTGTTAATAAATGAAATCAGGATCAGAATAAAGATAATGATCCCTGCAATCGCAAGTATTCCCAGAATTACTTTCTTGACATTAATAAATATGATATTTGAGTTTGCGGTCTGGTCAGAAGAGTTAGTCACAGCGGAATCCCTGGTTTGTAAGTCAGGATCAGTAGCAAAGTCAAAAGTTTCTTCCTGAGCTTTTGAAAAACAGATACTACAGTTGCCTACGGGTACATCAAAGTAGGTGTATTTTATCGAAGCAATCAAGTTTGAACTTTCATCAGGATCGGCATATTCCAAAGTTGAAACGGCATCATCAAAAGAAGCCGTATTTGGAAGAATAATATATGCATTATCTTCCATTGTCATAAGTGGTGTGGAATTGCCGAACAGATCATTACTCGTATCAAAAGAATCTAAATTATCAATCTTATATTTTGTCTCATTTTCATTAACCATTAATTTTTGGAAATTTTCAAAACCATAATTAAATAATTGAATGGTATCTGTGAACTGGTTAGGAGATTCTTCCATAAAAACGACACAGACCAGCTTCATACCGTCTTTCTCCGCACCGGATACCAGAGTTTGTCTTGCCTGAGAAACAAAGCCTGTTTTAGAGCCTAAAAGATAAGGGTATGCATGCTCCTTACCTTTATATAGCTGGTTCTTGGAATTGATCCAGATATCATCCGGCTGTGAATCTGTAGGTGGAATATTATAACGTGGTGTGGATGACATTTTACAGAGCAACTCATTGTTAAAGAATTCACATCCAATGAGAGCCAGATCATAAGCACTTGTATAATGATTTTCATCAAAAAGACCATTTGCATTTACAAAGTGAGTATTTTCACAGCCTAATTCGGCAGCCTTTTCATTCATAATCTGTGCAAAAGCCTGTTGTGTAGGTTCTTTTCCAAGTGCCTGGGCAACATGTTCACCTACGGCAGAAGCGGCTTCGTTAGCAGAACCAACAAGAATACCATACATTGCCTGTTCCATGGTAATGACTTCTCCTTCATCAATGCCCATATTGGAACCATCACTTGGGACACCATAGACGGCATTGTGCGAAAAAGTAACCATCTCGTCCAAGTTACAATTCTGAGCCGCAAGCAGGCAGGTCATGATCTTGGTAGTGCTGGCGGGATACATTTCTTCATGTATATTTTTGGCATAGAGAATCGTATGGGTGTTCATTTCCATTAATATGGCAGATTCTGCACCAATAGCAGGTCCTTCCGGCCAGTTTTCAATTTCATTTGACTGTATGGGAAGTGTTTTCCTCTCTTCCATCTGCTGTTGGTAGTCTGGTTCTGCGTAGACGGTAAGTGGCATGGATATCAGCATGACAGAACATAAAAGAGCAGTCATGCTGGAACGAATAAGTGACTTTATCATAAAAAAGAGATCCTTTCTGACATAGCAAAAAATAAAACAACATTTATCTTATTCTACACCAT
>CAYRAW010000209.1:0-5652 GCA_964422225.1 uncultured Roseburia sp. | reverse complement strand
CAATTCTTGGCATACGTTCTTCCAACAGTATAATATCCCCTTTAGCATAGACCGGCAATAAACTATTTTCTGTAACTCGTATTCCCTTCGTCACACGTCCTTCATACCTGTCAGGAATCTCTACTTTTTCTACATTAGCAGAATCAAAACACATTCCATCTTCCATATATCCACTCAATGTAATTACATCGATCCAAACACCCGAATCCGCAGCTTTGCTTTGTGCATGACGAAATTCTGCATCAAAATCCAAATAATATTCAATTCTGTTACATGTTGATGCAGGTGCGTTATATATTTTATTAAGAACCTGATCTCTGTATTCTGTACTTCCGTATAAAATAGGAATAGGAATATTTAATACAATGGAAGCCCTGTATGCTGTATAAAGTGCTATGGAATCTGTCATCCCCGATACCATCTTACGATATCCGGGAACAGACATCTCCAACTTTTCAGCCATTTCCCACTGTGTCCATCCACGTATTGTCCGTTCCTTTTCCAGTGTATCAATAAATGCATTTTTCAATTCCTGTCGTTGCATTGTACTCCCCATCTCTGACTTTTTACAGGTACCATATGACCTTACAGTACTGTAGTATACTTTTATTCTCTCCTTTTCATTACATAAAACTTCAAAAGTAACCTCACAGTTTTTGCAGAAAATGATAAAATTTATTTTGATAATACAATATTTTTGAAATTATGTAAACGAATCTATAGAAAATGAGGAATACCCTATAATGAATGAACGTAAATGTGAAAAGCTCGATACCATGAGAATGAAAGATATTGTTGCCCAGCTGACCGATATCATATACCTTTTATGCAACGCCAAGCAAAAAGATATTGCAATGATCATAAATCAATTTACCAATCTGACCGATGAAGAACGTGAAAGTCTGCATATTGCATTCTCCCAAGAACGTTAGAACAAAAAAAGTACTGAGCAGACTCCCCTACTCAGTACAAATCTATTCGCAACTGGCTGTCATCCTATTCAGTGATAGCGAAGACCCTATAGCTTTGCGTCGCCGGATTTCTCACGGTTTTGCCATAATCAAATACTCACCATCGTTATTATACAAGCTCTGTATAGTAACGTCAACCCACTAAAATAAAGTTGCACACTTAGTCCTTTTGTCCTAATATTTCTGACTTCTCTATACAATTGGATACATAAGTTTTATTGTATAAAATATATCACAAGCTATGTACTAGAAAAGGCTGATTCCAGAAGCGTAGTCATTATTTACTACATAATATACCATGTTCTCTTCAGGCTTAACATATACTCGAACATCCTGAATGGAATCTGCTTTATGACCTTCTGCAACATATGCTTTCTTAACCTTTTCTACAATATCCTTAGTTAATACCTCATTATTGCCGAACTGCACATAAATTTCTTCATTTACGACCGTTTTCTTTGCTACAGATGCCTTTTCCTTTGCAGGAGCAGTTTTAACAGGGTCTTCTTTTACTACTGCAGCCTTGACAACAGGTGCTTCAGCTTCTTTTACTACAGTTTCCTCAACCTCTTTAACTGCTGCCTTTACTACCTTCTTTACCGGCTCCTTCTTCTCTACTGTTTTTTTTACTACTTTTTTTTCTGCCATATTATCATCTTCCTCTCTCTCTAAATCTGATACCATAAGTTCTTCCGCATCTTTTTCAGCTTTTTGCTGTTTCATTGTTTCTCTTTCAATTGCTACAGCCTCGGCAATTGCTCTTCTTACAACAGCCTTTTGTGTGCCTTTTGTCTGGGGCTTTAACAAAATCCGCGAATTAGCTCCCTTCATAATGTACTCCTCCCTGTTGTTATGGAACACGTTTTCACGCATATCTAGAATATCATATAAATTCTCGTAATTCAATTTATTTACATAATTTTTGTGAAAAAATATACGTTTTTGCTTTTAAAAAATCCATTTTTAAGTATTCATATATATATATTGGATACCGATTGGTAAACCTATACAAAGTAACTCAAAAATATTACATACATAATCTGGCTCTATTCAGAAAATACTATGAAAGAGGAGGATATTAATATGCACAATAAAGTACTTGATTGTATTGCCTTAACGATAACCATTATTGGTGCTGTTAACTGGGGATTGATCGGATTTTTTGATTTCAATTTAGTTGCAACTATTTTCGGCAGCATGTCCTGGCTTTCCAGAATTATATATGCCCTGGTAGGAATCAGTGGATTATATCTGATCACATTCTATCTGTACTGCAACGATTCCAAAGCAGAATCATAAACACATTCAAATGCAAAAAGGCTATCTATCAATTGGATTGATAAATAGCCTTTTACCATCTTATTTATTGAGCCTGATAGAATATCTGTGTAAGCGGTGAATCCTTATCCAGTATAATCGTTTTATTATCTCCACTGATAGAATTCTTCAATGCATCCAGGCTTCTTGTAAAACTGTAAAAATCAGCTTTTGAAGTATCATTATATGCTTCTGACATAATCCGCATATATTCTGCTTCGCCTTCTGCATTTAAAATCTCTGCCTGTTTCTCTGCATCTGAAATCAACATTGCCGCTTCTTTATCTGTCGTATTTCGAATGACTTGTGCTTCTGAATTACCTTCCGCAGTATAAGTAGCCGCTATATTTTCGCGTTCTGAAATCATTCTCTGGAATACAGCATCCTTATTATCTTCTGGCAGATCCAACAACTTGATTTCTACAGAAGCAATTTCAATACCATACTGATTGATGGAAGATATTCCTGACATAATATAATTGGTCAGCTCCTGTCCTCTCGCAGCAATAATATCGGACTGTGTCATACTACTGATCACATTTTTAATAGAATTGTATACTGCCACATCAATTCGTCCCTCTGCGTTCGCCTGGGATGTATTCAATGTCTGTGCAAACACTTTCGGATCAGTAATTCTCCATAATACAAAGCTATCTACGATCATTGACTTTTTATCCTGTGTAATAACATCTGATTTCGCAATATCATATAATTGCAGTTCTTTCGAAACAGTATCTACTTCCTGAACAAAAGGAATTTTTACATATAATCCGGGTTCTGAGACTACCCTTTCTATTTTCCCAAACTCTTTCACGATACCATACTGATTTTCGCGGATCACAAACATTGCATTCACTATAAGAATCAGAAGGATTATTGCAACAACTGTGCCTATTATTTTATTAATTTTCTTTTTCACAATATTTCCCCCCTATTCTGCCTGTGTCTGTGTATCCGAATTTGCCTGCGAACTCTGTTTTCCAGAAATATCATCAATACGTAGTTCATCAAGATACAGTGTCTTATTCAAATTGCCGCTTCCATCGTCTATGATCAACTTAACTCCAGGTAATACATCTTCCATTGTCTCATAAAACATTCTTTGTTTTGTAATTAATGGATTCTTTACATATTCCTCATACATTTCATTAAATCTCACTACCTGCGCTGTAGCTTCATTAATCCTTTTCTGTTTTGTAGCTTCTGCGTCCTGAATAATCTGGTCTGCCTTTGCTTTTGCCTGTGGAATCTGTTCATTCTGATATTTATTTGCATTATTGATTGCTGTTTCCTTGCCTTGTTTAGCTGTTTCAACTGCCTTGAAAGCTTCTATTACCTCTGCTGTCGGTGGCTCTGCATCCTGCATGGATATATTGACCAGCATCAGTCCTATATTCTGCTGTTCAAGCTTCTCCATGATCATTTCCTTAATTGATGCCTGTATTTCATTCTTTCCTGTTGTAATAACATCATCTACTGTATAATTACTTACCACTGTTCGAATACAGGACTGCGCTATATTTTTCAGAATTTCCGTAGGCTGTTTTGAATTATAAAGGTATTTCACAGGATCTGATACTTTATACTCTACATAAAAATCTACATTCACAAAATTAAAGTCAGACGTGATCATCAGCGACTCTGCCTCTGCTTCTTCTGTACTGACCTCCGAAGTACCTGCCGGATTATAGCCTATAGGAAAACCTAAAATTGTCGTATTTACTTTGGTGACCTTCTGAATAAATGGGATTTTAAAATGAAGCCCTGATGTCACTACACTGCCTGCTTTACCAAAGGTAGTAACTACACCTTGCTCCTGCTCTTTGATTGAATACACTGATTCAAAGGCAACTGTACAAAAGAATAATACTGCTATCGCAGTAATTATAATCTTTCGAATACATATATGCCTTTTATCCGGTTTCTTATTCTGTTTCGTACTGTCATTATCATCTTGTGCCTTAAACTCTCTAAAGTTGTCTGCCATTCCTTTTCTCCTGATTTTCACCGTAATTTCGTTGTACTATATTTTCTTCTTCAAAACAGCCAGTAAATATTCCCACATTCTCTTTGTTGAAGAAATGCTAAGTTTTTCTTCCGTTGTATGAATGTTATAAATATTAGGTCCAAAAGATACACAATCCAGTCCGGGCAGTTTGGAAATCATAATACCACATTCCAGTCCTGCGTGGATTGCTTCCACTTTCACATCCTGTCCAAACATTTCCTTATATGTCTCAACCATTGTTTCACGTAACCTGGAATCCTTCTTATATTGCCATCCCGGATATTCCCCATAACTCGATACTGTTCCACCAAATAATTCTGTAAGGGTTTTTAGCATACTCATAATATGTTTTTTTGCTGATTCTATGGAACTTCTGACCGCACTATAGCTTACCAGCTTATCCTGCTCAAGTCTAAGTACTCCTACATTTAAGGAAGTTTCCACCAGTCCCTCTATATCTGCACTCATCGATATTACCCCATTTGGCAGCAATTCCAGAAAATCTACTACACGATCAGTTGACTGTATATCCAACACATCTTTTATCTCAGTGAGTTGCCGTTTACTACAAATATAAAGATTTGTCTCCTTTGATATATTTTCATTCTTAATAATTGCATTGATCTGTTCAATTTCCTCCTCAAATGCCTTCTCCATCCCATCCGGCACATAGACTACAGCCTGCGCTTCTCTTGGAATTGCGTTGTCTTTTTCACCTCCTGTTAATTCAGCAATTTGAATATTAATAATGGTCTGTACCATTTTAAGAACTCTTCCGATCAATTTAATCGCATTAGCATGCCCTTTATTAATTTCAGTTCCAGAGTGACCGCCTGCCAAACCTCCAACTTCTATTTGAAAATAACTGCCTTCCTTACTCTCTCTGATAATTGGTATATTGCAATCTACTCTGGCGCCACCTGCACAACTTGTCAGTAAGATTCCTTCTTCTTCTGAATCAATATTGAGCATCCTGATTGATTTTAACATGGACAGATCAATTCCTATTGCACCTTCCATACCTATCTCTTCATCTGTTGTAATGACAGCCTCAATTCTGGGATGTTGAATAGAATCGTCATCCAAAACTGCTAAAATATACGCAACTGCAATTCCATCATCTCCGCCAAGGCTGGTTCCTTCAGCATAAATGTAGTCACCTTCAATTTTTAAACGCAGAGGATCTCTTTCCATATCTATATCACAGTCTGATTTCTTAACTGACACCATATCCATATGCCCCTGCAGAATAATAGGATCTACCTCTTCATATCCAGGTGTCGCATCCTTTACAATAATTATATTATTATATTCATCTCTTATTACGTATAATTCTCTATCTCTGGCAAACTTTTC
>CAYRAW010000208.1:0-5706 GCA_964422225.1 uncultured Roseburia sp. | reverse complement strand
AATATCCATACCTCTTACCTTGTCAACCTTATCATACTCGATTTCAGGGAAGATAATCTGCTCCTTGATACCAAGTGCATAGTTACCTCTGCCATCGAATGCATTAGGGTTAACGCCTCTAAAGTCACGTACACGAGGCAGTGCAAGGTTTACAAGACGGTCAAGGAACTCATACATCTTTTCACCACGAAGAGTAACTTTACATCCAATAGCCATGCCTTCACGAATCTTGAAGTTAGCAACTGCCTTCTTAGCCTTGGTTGTAACAACCTTCTGTCCACTGATTGTCTCAAGATCCTTTACAGCGGTCTCAAGAGCCTTAGCGTTATCCTTAGCCTCTCCTACGCCCATGTTGATAACAATCTTATCGAGCTTCGGAACTTCCATAATATTTTTATAGCCGAACTTTTTAGTCATAGAATCTACGATTTCGTCTTTATATAAATCTTTAAGTCTGCTCACCAGTTTAGTCCTCCTTCCTTAGAATTAATCGATTACTTCACCTGTTGTCTTTGCAAAACGAACTTTCTTATCTCCGTCCATCTTGAATCCAACTCTGGTAGCTTTTCCTTTATGAAGGTACATTACGTTTGAAATATCCAGAGGAGCTTCCTTCTGAATAATTCCACCATTCTGGTTAGCTGCTGATGGTTTCGCATGCTTTGTGATCATGTTAACACCTTCAACGACTACTTTGGAATTCTTGGCATCTACAGATAATACTTTACCTTCTTTGTCTTTATCTTTACCGGCAATAACCTTAACAGTATCGCCCTTCTTAATTTTCATCATGTCAGACACCTCCTTATAATACTTCAGGAGCTAAAGAAACAATCTTCATAAACTGTTTCTCACGAAGCTCTCTTGCTACCGGTCCAAAGATACGAGTTCCTCTTGGAGTCTTGTCATCCTTGATGATAACAGCAGCATTTTCATCAAATTTAATATAAGAACCGTCTTTACGACGAGCGCCCTTTACAGAACGTACAACTACAGCTTTTACTACATCGCCTTTTTTTACAACGCCGCCTGGTGTTGCATCTTTAACGCTAGCAACGATTACATCGCCTATATTGGCATATCTTCTTGTAGAGCCGCCCATAACTCTGATGCAAAGTAACTCTTTGGCACCGGTATTGTCAGCGACCTTAAGTCTGCTTTCCTGTTGTATCATGCTAAATCTCCTTCCGAATCACATTTTTGTGACTAAATTGCAAATATGCAATTCTTATTACAATCTATTTTGCTCTTTCGATAATTTCTACAAGTCTCCATCTCTTATCCTTAGATAAAGGTCTTGTTTCCATTACTTTAACTGTATCGCCAATGTTGCACTCATTGTTCTCATCATGTGCTTTTAACTTATAAGTTCTCTTAACGATTTTGTTGTAAAGAGGATGCTTTACATGATCTTCAACAGCGACTACGATAGTTTTCTGCATTTTGTTGCTAACAACCTTGCCTGTACGTGTTTTTCTCAAATTTCTTTCCACGACCATTTTCCTCCTACTCTACATTCTTAAGATTTGCAGTCATAACAGTCTGAATTCTGGCAATATTTCTTCTTACCTCTTTAATTCTGGCTGTATTATCTAACTGATTTGTTGCATTCTGAAATCTCAAATTGAAAAGTTCTTTTTTTGCAGCTACTAATTCCTGTGATAATTCTGCAGCTGATTTGGTCTTTAAATCTTCTACATACTTATTAGTTTTCATTTACTGCACCGCCTTCCAAATCTGCTTTAGAAACAATCTTACACTTACAAGGAAGCTTGTGTGTTGCAAGACGTAATGCTTCTTTAGCAACTTCTTCACTAACTCCGCTGATTTCAAACATTACACGGCCTGGCTTAACTACTGCAACCCAGTACTCAAGTGTTCCTTTACCGGAACCCATACGAGTTTCAGCAGGTTTTGCTGTAACAGGCTTATCAGGGAAAATCTTGATCCAAACCTTACCACCACGCTTAATATAACGTGTCATAGCAATACGGGCTGCTTCAATCTGGTTAGATTTGATCCAGCAAGGCTCCAGTGCAACAATACCGTACTCACCATAAGTAATTGTATTACCTCTCTGTGCTTTTCCGGCCATAGTTCCACGGAACTGTTTACGACGTTTTACTCTCTTTGGCATTAACATTATTTATCGCTCCCTTCCTTATTTCCCTTAGTAGGAAGTACTTCGCCCTTGTAGATCCATACCTTAACACCGATCTTACCGTAGGTTGTATCTGCTTCTGCGAAACCATAATCAATATCTGCTCTAAGTGTCTGAAGAGGAATAGTACCCTCGCTGTAGAACTCTGTACGAGCCATATCAGCTCCGCCAAGACGTCCTGATACAGCAGTCTTAATACCAAGTGCACCAGACTTCATTGTTCTACCCATGCAGGACTTCATTGCTCTTCTGAAAGATACACGGTTCTCAAGCTGTAATGCAATATTCTCAGCTACTAACTGTGCGTCTCTGTCAGGTCTTTTAATCTCCTTGATATCAACAAGAACATTCTTACCTGTTAACTTCTGAAGTTCTTTCTTAGTTACTTCGATTTCTGCGCCGCCCTTACCGATAACGACACCAGGCTTAGCCGTGAAAACGATAACCTTTACTCTGTCAGATGCTCTTTCGATTTCGATCTTAGCAACACCTGCGCTGTATAACTTCTTCTTTAAAAATTTTCTAATATTATAATCTTCTACTAAGTAATCAGAAAACTCAGCATCAGCATACCATTTGGAATCCCAATCTTTAATAACGCCGACTCTTAAGCCGTGAGGATTAACTTTCTGTCCCATTTTCTTCCTCCTATCTCTCGTCAAGCACAATTGTAATGTGGCTCATTCTCTTCTCAATTCTATAAGCTCTACCCTGCGCTCTAGGTTTTACTCTCTTCATTGTAGGTCCTTTATTTGCGAAGCAAGCTGCAACATAAAGGTTCTCAGCGTTCATACCGTTATTATTTTCAGCATTTGCAATAGCTGATTCCAATAACTTCTTGATTACGCTTGAAGCATATCTGGGATTGTATGTTAAGAGTGCAAGTGCGCTCTGTACATCTTTACCTCTGATGGCATCTAATACGAAGCATGCTTTCTGAACAGATACTCTAGCATAAGAAAGCTTTGCTGAAGGTCTTGTTTCTCTATTCTCTAAATTTCTTTTTCTTTTATAACTACTTCTGCTGTATTTCTTCTCAGCCATGGTTGAACCTCCTTTCAAATATTATTTCACCTTTGATTTCTTTTCGTCTTTGCCATGTCCTCTATAAGTTCTGGTTGCAACGAATTCACCAAGCTTATGTCCAACCATATCTTCTGTTACATATACAGGCACATGTTTTCTTCCGTCATGTACTGCAATTGTATGACCTACAAAAGCAGGGAAAATTGTAGAACGACGGGACCATGTCTTAATTACTGATTTATTTCCGGATGCGTTCAGTGCGTCTACCTTCTTTAAAAGGCTTTCATCTGCGAACGGACCCTTTTTTAATGATCTAGCCATTAGGTTTGTTCCTCCTTATGATCGATAAACTGTGTCACAATCATTTTGATTGTTAAGCTACACTATAGTCAAAACTTGAGCAGCAAGAGCGATTATTTAATCGCTTTGCCGTCTCTTCTTCTAACGATTAACTTATTAGAAGCTTTCTTGCTCTTTCTTGTCTTCAAACCAAGAGCTGGCTTGCCCCAAGGTGTAGATGGTCCTGGACGTCCAATACCAGTCTTACCTTCACCACCACCGTGTGGATGGTCATTCGGGTTCATAACGGAACCACGAACTGTAGGTCTGATACCCATATGACGCTTACGACCAGCCTTACCGATTTTAACAAGGTTGTGGTCACCATTACCTACAACGCCGATAGATGCTCTACAAACGATAGGCACCATTCTCATTTCGCCTGAAGGAAGTCTTAATGTTGCATATTTACCTTCCTTAGCCATTAACTGTGCGCTGTTACCTGCTGAACGAACTAACTGTCCGCCCTTGCCAGGATATAATTCAATGTTGTGTACGTTTGTACCAACAGGGATTTCAGAAAGAGGTAAGCAGTTACCAACTCTGACTTCTGCCTGAGGTCCGTTCATAACCTTCATACCATCTGTTAATCCTTCAGGAGCGATGATATACGCTTTCTGACCATCTTCGTAGCAGATCAATGCGATGTTTGCACTTCTGTTAGGATCGTACTCAACGCCGATAACCTTAGCTGCAATACCATCTTTATTTCTCTTGAAATCAATGATTCTATATTTCTGTCTGTTTCCACCGCCATGGTGTCTTACTGTAATTTTACCCTGATTATTACGTCCAGCATTCTTCTTCTTGGAAACACAAAGAGACTTTTCAGGAGTTGTCTTTGTGATCTCAGAGAAATCAGAACCTGTCATATTTCTTCTAGAAGGTGTATATGGGTTATATTTCTTAATTCCCATTGTCGTTTCTCCTTTTCTATTTTATTATCACACTTGTCTGTGTATAGTCTGCGCAATCTTTATTTTATAAGCCAGAGAAGATTTCAATATCCTTGCTGTCTTCTGTTAACTGCACGATTGCTTTCTTGGTCTTAGCTGTCTTACCAACTACTGCACCACGTCTCTTATTCTTGCCTTCCATGTTGATCGTGTTTACTTTGGCAACCTTTGTGCCTTCGAACATCTTCTCAACAGCTTCTTTGATCTGAGACTTGTTTGCTTCTGTATGAACTAAGAAAGTATATTTCTTCTCGCCCATACCAGCCATACTCTTCTCTGTAATCACCGGCTTGAGGATTACATCATAATACTTAATGTCTGCCATTATGCGTACACCTCCTCGATAGTCTTAACGGCATCCTTAGTAAGGATTACTGTACCGCCCTTCATAACGTCATACACATTAATTGTATTAGTTAATGCTGTCTGAACGTTAGGAAGATTTCTTGCTGACTTAACAACCTTCTCATCATTCTCATTAAGAACAACATAAGCCTTGTTAACCTTTAAATTGTCCATAACTGCCTTGAAGTTCTTTGTCTTGATCTCATCGAACTTAAGCTCGTCAATGACAATAAGCTTATTCTCCTGTACTCTGCTTGTTAATGCAGATTTCAGAGCTGCTCTCTTTTCCTTCTTGTTCATCTTGAAGGAGTAATCTCTTGGTACTGGAGCGAATACTACGCCGCCTCCTGTCCACTGTGGAGCTCTTGTTGAACCCTGTCTTGCATGACCTGTTCCCTTCTGTCTCCAAGGTTTTCTTCCGCCACCGGATACTTCAGAACGTGTCTTTGCTTTCTGTGTACCCTGACGATTATTTGCAAGCTGCTGAACAACTGCCATGTGTACTAAGTGTTCGTTTACTTCTACACCGAAGACAGCATCATTTAAGTCAATACTTTCGACTTCCTTGCCTTCCATATTATAAACAGATACTTTTGCCATCTGAATGGTCCTCCTTTCGTCCTAATTAAGCCTCAACCTTAGTGGTTTCTTTGATTGTTACTAAAGCCTTCTTAGGTCCCGGTACTGCACCCTTTACTAAAAGTAAGTTCTTTTCAGCATCTACTCTTACAACTTCAAGATTCTGAACAGTTACCTTTACGCAGCCCATATGACCCGGCATGCCCTTACCCTTGAATACTCTTGAAGGAGAAGAACAAGCGCCGTTTGAACCCTGATGGCGATGGAATTTGGAACCATGTGCCATAGGTCCTCTGTGCT
>CAYRAW010000207.1:0-5719 GCA_964422225.1 uncultured Roseburia sp. | reverse complement strand
GTAATTACAGATGACAGTGCAATGAAAATCATAGCAGAGGATGGCAGAAGCATACAACATGTTGATATTTCAATGTTTATCAGGAATCTTCCTAATGGCAGAGATACAAAAGTCTTTTGTACAGAAGATGCCAGCGGAAGTACATCCCAGGCGGCTAATGTGGTAGAAGCAATGGAATCTGACAGCAGGGTACTGCTGATTGATGAAGACACAAGTGCTACAAATTTTATGATACGTGATGAGTTGATGCAGCAAGTCGTACATCAGGATAAAGAGCCCATTATTCCGTACATTGACAGAATACGTGAATTATATGAAGAGGACGGTATTTCTACAATTCTTGTAGCCGGAAGCTCAGGAGCATATTTTACAAAGGCTGACGTAGTCATTCAGATGGATAATTATATGCCGTATGAGATCACACAGTATGCAAAGGACGCAGCAAGCCAGTATTATGCAAAAGGCAGATCTTCAGAAGAGGTAGAGCGCGCACAACTGCCGGATTATAACCGGAAAATAAAAGCAGACAGGGAATGGGCGCAGGATAGATTGAAATTAAAAGTCAGTGGATGTGACTCTATTATGATCAATCATGCAACGATAGATATGCGATATGTGGAACAGTTGGTTGATACGGAACAGATGCAGGCACTGGCAGTGATCATGCAGTATGCGCAGAAAAAGAAATTAGATGGGAAATGTACATTACAGGCAGTTGTCTCAGAAGTTTATGAAATAATCCGGCAACAGGGATGGAGTGCAATACTGGATAAACGGGATATTCCGGGAAATCTGGCGGTTCCAAGAAGACAGGAAATATTTGCATGCATAAACCGATACAGAAAATTACATTTTTGACCTAAAAAGACCCGGCAGTTAAATGCCGGGTCAAATTCTGTTAAATTACATGTCGTCTCTTAAAATACCGTGTTCACGAAGCAGATCTTCAATAATGGTGCCTTTTACCAGACCGACCAATGGTTTCTTCAATGCGTTCAGAGGTCCAGGTAATTCAATCTCAAGTGGTGATTTACCATCCATTAATTTCACACTGCTGTCGAGCAGGTCACGAATATCGTAGACACTTGCCCATACTTCAGGAACACCACGGTCAACATGAAGCAGACCATATACAGCTTCCATAGCAGTACGTACGGAATATTCTGTAGTAAAGATAGTATCTCTCGGAGTTTCTGCAAATTGACCAAGGAAGGCAAAGTTTGTGCAACCATCAGGAATGACATCAGGACGGTCCCCTTTTCTTCTGGGCATGAAGAATGCAGTGATATATGGCATCATAGTAGGAACGGTGGTAACATGCTCTTTAGCTAATTCACCAATTCGGTCAACGGGAACACCGATCTGATATAACCATTCCTGCGTAATTTCTTCTCCTGTACAGTCCTTCATAGGCTTCTTTACGAAGTCACCCGGTACATCTGTGAACAGAGAATATACCCATACGCTGATCTCATTAGGGTCCTCACTCTTGAACTGAGGCTGTCTGTTAATTGTCCAGCTCATCAGCCACTTGGAATCCTTACAGCTTACGATACCACCTGTAACAACATTGCCGCTTCTTGGATTTCTCTTGCAGATCTTCTCAATATAAGAGATGATCTCTTCATTGGAAGTAACAACGGTTGCAGATTCCCAATTGGTTTTTTCTACATCTGAACAGAATTTCTCTGGATGACCAAAGGAAGGATCCTGTGCTGCAATATTCTTCCACAGATCCCAGCAGCCACTCTTTCTGACTTCAGCATCTCCATTAGGAGCATGTGTATGGTCACCATAGATAGTGCCTTCAGTACAACTGCCGTTTGTAACGAATACGAGATCGTTTTCTGTCAGAGGGATGCTTGTTTCTTCACCATTCCTGATGCAAACGATTTCAGAGGCGATCTTTTTAGCGCCTTCCTTCTTAAACAGTACATTGGTTACCTGAATACCGTATTCAAAGGTGACACCTGCGGCTTCCAGATATTTAACCATAGGAAGGATCAGGGATTCGTACTGATTATACTTTGTGAATTTCAATGCACTGAAATCAGGCAGTCCGCCGATATGATGGATGAATCTCTGGAAGTAGAGTTTCATTTCAAGGGCACTGTGCCAGTTTTCAAATGCGAACATGGTTCTCCAATATAACCAGAAATCAGAATTGAATACTTCATCATCAAATACATCTTCAATTGTCTTGTCATAAAGGTCTTCATTTCTGGTCATGAATAACTTCATGATCTCCATGCAGCCTTTCTGGCTTAAATTAAATTTACCATCTGTATGTGCATCTTCGCCTCTGTTAACGGTTGCACGGCAAAGAGAATAGTTAGGGTCTTTCTTATTTAACCAGTAGTATTCATCCAGAACGGATACACCAGGTGTTTCAATGGAAGGAATGCTTCTGAACAGATCCCAAAGACACTCGAAATGATTCTCCATTTCACGGCCACCACGCATGATATAACCTCTGGTAGGATCAAAGATACCATCACAGGCACCGCCGGGAACTTCCATAGCTTCTAAAATATGGATATGAGAACCGGGCATCTGGCCATCTCTTACAAGGAAACATGCTGCAGCAAGAGAAGCAAGACCACTACCTACTAAATAGGCATTCTTCTGATCTACACCTTCCGGCTTAAGGGGACGTGCAAAAGCCTCGTAATTACCATTGCTGTAATAAATGCCTTTGCTGTTTACTGCGTTCTTGCCACGTTCTGTATTGCGGAAATTATTTAATTCTTCCTGACGTGCTTTCTTTGCTGTTTTTTTCTGTTCTGTGTTCTTTTTGTTCTTGGAAACTAATGCAGCGGCACCTGCGGTAGCAAGTAAAGCAGAAGCAACGCCAAGTTTAAGACCATTGTTATTCTTTGACATAGTATAAGCTCCTTTCCTGTGAAAAAATTACATTATCTTCACCTACAAGTTATCTGATAAATTCAGTATTGCACACGAATGACCAATAGTCAATCTTTGCATATTTTCTTAATTTTTATTTTAGAAATAGATAATAAAGTGACAATTCAAGGTAATAAATAGCTTAGATGTATTATGTGAATTATCTTGCATTTTATGTATTTAAGAAGGTATGATATAATGAGTGTTAGTGAAACTTGGGATGTGCAGAAGGCAGCGCAGGAATGGAGATTAAAATGAAAACAGATCAACTGGCAGTGGGAATCCTTGCTCACGTAGATTCGGGCAAGACAACACTAGCAGAGAGCATATTATATATAAGCGGAGCGAT
This sequence comes from uncultured Roseburia sp., assembly GCA_964422225.1. Lineage (GTDB taxonomy): Bacteria > Bacillota > Clostridia > Lachnospirales > Lachnospiraceae > COE1. The sequence continues at coordinate 2,466 of CAYRAW010000207.1, read as the reverse complement.
CAGGAAACTGGGCAGAGTGGATCATAAGGATGCCTTTCTGGATACTTATGCATTGGAAAAGAACAGGGGAATCACCATTTTCTCAAAACAGGCAAGATTCCAATTAGAAGATAAGGAAATCACGCTTCTGGACACACCGGGGCATGTGGATTTCTCGGCGGAGATGGAACGTACCCTGCAGGTATTGGATTATGCGATCCTGGTCATTAATGGAGCTGACGGAGTACAGGGGCATACAGCCACTTTGTGGAAATTGTTGAAAAGATATCAGGTACCGGTATTTATATTTGTGAACAAGATGGATCAGCCGGGAACGGATCAGGAGAAAATACTGGAAGAACTTCAGAAAAAACTGGACAGCAACTGCATTGACTTTAATAGTCATAATACAGAGACACTGTACGACAGCATTGCCATGTGCAGTGAAAACTTAATGGAAGAGTATCTGGATACCGGAAAAATCAGCAGACAGGCTATCGATCAGGCAATCCTGAACAGACAAATGTTTCCCTGTCTGTTTGGTTCAGCACTCAAGATGGATGGTGTGAAAGAATTACTGGAATTTATTAATGAACATATGATATGCAGGGAATATCCGGAAGAATTTGGTGCCAGAGTATTCAAAATTGTCCGGGATGAACAGGATAACAGGCTTACATATATGAAAATAACAGGAGGAAGCCTGAAGGTAAAGGCAATGCTGACTGATTATCAGGAAGGAATGAACCCCTCAGAATGCTGGCAGGAGAAAGCAGACCAGATCAGACTGTATTCCGGTGGAACATACAACACAGTCAATGAAGTAACGGCTGGAACTGTATGTGCAGTGACGGGACTTAGCAAGACCTTTTGCGGCGAAGGACTTGGGATTGAGACAGAATCCGAGCAGCCTGTACTGGAGCCTGTTTTGACTTATCGGGTCATACTTCCGCAGGATTGTAATGTGCATGATATGTTTCTGAAACTGTGTCAGTTAGAAGAGGAAGAACCGCAGTTACATATTGTATGGGATGAGAGCCTGAGTGAAATTCATGCACAGGTCATGGGTGAGGTACAGATAGAGATTTTAAAGAGTCTGATCGCAGAAAGATTCCATACGGAAGTAGAATTTGGTACAGGAAATATTGTATACAAAGAAACGATAACAGAACCGGTCATTGGTATTGGTCATTTCGAGCCATTGCGCCATTATGCAGAAGTTCATCTGCTGTTAGAACCGCTAGAGCGTGGAAGTGGTCTGGAATTTGCAACGAATTGCAGCGAAGATGAACTGGATCGTAATTGGCAGAGACTGGTATTGACTCATTTGGAGGAACGCAGGCATAAAGGTGTTCTTACCGGCTCTGAAATTACGGATATGAGGATCACGCTCATAGCAGGAAGGGCGCATACGAAGCATACAGAGGGCGGAGATTTCAGGCAGGCAACGTATCGTGCCGTCAGACAGGGACTGAAATCTGCCAATAGTATTCTGTTGGAGCCTGTCTATGAATTTCAACTGGAAATACCGCAGGAACAGGTGGGACGGGCTATGTCGGATATTCAGCGCCGATATGGCACTTTTAAGCCTCCTGTCATAGAAGGGGATATGGCATATATTACCGGGACAGCTCCTGTTGTAACAATGCGTGATTATCAGATGGAAGTCACTTCCTATACAAGAGGGCATGGAAGATTCTCCTGCACATTAAAAGGGTATGAACCATGTCATAATGAGGAAGAAGTACTTGCTGAATTTGCATATGATTCAGAAGCAGATACCGAGAATCCCACAGGTTCCGTATTCTGTTCCCACGGAGCGGGATTTCTGGTAAGCTGGGACAGAGTACCGGAGTATGCACATATTGGTATGCAGAGAGAGGACGAAGAAGAACCGAAAGAAGAACTTCGAGTGAAGAAGCCGTCTTTTACCTATGAAAATGGAGTCATTGATCAGGAAGAAATTGACGAGATCTTTGCCAGAACCTTTGGGGCGGCGAAGCAGAAGAGAAACTCCTGGACCAGGACGATCAAGGCTTCTGATGACAGTAACTATAAGGGAACACAGCCAGCCTATGTGTCAGGCGGAGAGGAATACTTGCTGGTAGACGGCTACAATATCATTTTTGCATGGCAGGAGCTGAATGAACTGGCACAGCATAATATCGACAGTGCAAGGGACAAGCTTATGGATATCATGTGTAACTATCAGGGTGCAAAGAAGGTGAACCTGATACTGGTATTTGATGCATATAAGGTATCGGGCGGACAGGGTGAAGTGTTCGATTATCATAACATTCACGTCGTGTACACCAAAGAGGCAGAAACAGCAGACCAGTATATTGAGAAGGTGACGCATGAACTGAGCCGTAAATATCAGGTCACAGTGGCAACCTCTGACAGATTGGAACAGATGATCATATGGGGAGCCGGTGCAAGGAGGATATCTGCCCCCGGCTTTTATGAGGAAGTTATGAATACGATTCA
>CAYRAW010000206.1:0-5722 GCA_964422225.1 uncultured Roseburia sp. | reverse complement strand
TCACCTACAGAGAAATATACCCCAATGATATCAACGTTTTTACAGGATTCGGGATCAAGACCGTCTGTGTTTGGTGAATCCTTAGGTCCTAATACAGAGATACCGATGAACTTCAGATCTTCTGAGAAGAAAGGATGAATGTTCCAGGAAGGGCTATTCTGAACAGTAATTCCATGAAGAACGACATTTTTACAATGATTCAGGAAGATCATACGAGGACGCCATGCAATTCTTCTGACCTTGGGATTGTTCCACCAGTTCTCTCTGCCGGCATTACCATCAATCGTTCCCTGACCTGTGATGACTACATTTTCTACATTGATACCTGTAATGATCGCTGCGAACATATCATTAGGGTCACCTTCCCAAGTACCAAGCAAGTATTCCTTCTCCGGGTCCTGACATTCGATTCTGCCAGGAAGAATCGGGAAGCTCTCTCTGTCTGTATAAGCAGATAATACTGAATCCTTAGCCAGTTCGATAACCAGATCACTCTTTAAGAATAATGGATAAATCTTGTATACACCAGCGGGTACATATACTCTGCCGCCCTTGGGACAAGCATTGATCGCACACTGGATCGCTGCGGTATCATTTGTTTCTCCATCACCCTTGGCACCAAAATCCTTAACATTGAGTACCACGTATTCATTTTCTGTTGTAACAGAGAATACACTGGTCATTTCATCACCACATTTGATCTGTACATCATATGTGGTGGCAGGAGCCAGACCAAAAACAGTCACAACATTACGGTTGCTCTTTTCAGCCAGTTCTCCATTTACATATATTTCATGCTCTGTTTCAGAAGAAAAATATCCGTTCTCCTTTAACTCTACTACAAAGCTGGTCGATGTCTTATAAATTACTTCGTACTTCATGAAATCCTCCATCCTGCCGCTTGGGCTTACATTTGCTTTTAGCATCTGCGAATCTGTGCAAAGCACAAGTTTGCCATATACAAAACTGTCGTATCTGTTTTGCATATTAACTGTACCACACTTAATCTAAAATAGCTACAGAAAAATGTAAGCGTTTACAGTGCTTTTTACATTACAGTAAATTTGTCTTCCGGTACTGGCTGGGGGATACATGTTTGATCTTATGGAAGGCATCTCCAAAATAATTACTGTCCATATATCCGCAGTCGGAGGCTATCTGTGTAATGCTCTTATCAGTTGACAAAAGCAGGTCACAGGCATGGCGAATCCTGACTGCGTTCAGATATTCCTTAAAACCGAAACCCGTCACTGTCTTGAACCTTCTGGAAAAATAAGAATCACTCATGCAACTGAATTTTGCCATTTTATTTAAGGTAATATTTTCCTTATAATGATGACTGATATAAACTGCCGCAGCTTCGATATCTTTGTCCTCAAGTTCTTCCGGAATATCAGGCTGTGCATAATTCTGACAACGTATAATGAACAGAATGATTTCTTCACAATATCTGGTACAGAGAGCCTGCGACAATTCATCTTCATTTTCCTGCTCATGAAGCAGCCTGTCAAACAGGGACTCCAGATATCCACGTCTGTTTGGAGGTATCGTCAGATGCTTGTGTTGAAAGCACTTCATAAAGGTATCGCTTCCGATATCTTCCAATAAATGGTGAATGGATTCCTGGGTAAAACAAAGTGCTATTCTCTCATGACTATCCTTTGAATTATAAGTGGTTCTGTGAATCTCCCCTTTGGGAATCAAAACCATATCGCCTTCTTTTACGTGGTAAACGCGATTATTGACGAAGATTTTCCGTTTCCCATTTAACAGATAATAGAATTCATAGAAAGAGTGAAAATGCTCTGTTTTCATTTCAAAATAAGCCTCTCTGCGAACTCTGGATATATTGATCTGACGTTGCTTTTCTACTTGTAATGCCATTTATGCCACCATCCCTCCTTGTTTTTATTTTATCATATCTTGTAACTGTTCAGAACCACATAAAATTGCTATTCTGTCTGAATGCAAGTATTCACAGAAAACAATTCTGCATGGCTCTGAATAGCTTTAAAAAAAGTCAAAAAATCTGTAGTTTATAAGTATCATCATGATTTTTAAGTAGTTATTACTGGATTTTAGCAGTATGATAAAATCAGTTCAGTAATTATTCATATGAAATGGGGAGAATTATGAATCTATTAAAGAAATCAGTCAACAGGGATTTGATTTTAAATGGCAATATGGTTCAGGCTATCATGTCTATCGCCATTCCTGTCGTGATCAATTCCTTTTTACAGACCATGTATAATCTGACGGACACCTTCTGGTTAGGGAAGATCGGTACGGAATATTTAGCTGCGATCAATCTGGTAACACCTGTCCAAAGTATCATTATGAACTTTGGTTCAGGTATTACAGTCGCTGGTTCTGTATTGATTGCGCAGTATATAGGTGCCAGAGATGATGAAAATGCGAAATCCATGGCAAATCAGATCTTTGCCTGTGCAATGATCTTCGCCTTTGTATGTGCCGGCCTGTGCTTTCTCTTCACGCCTGCTATCGTTAAATGGCTTGGTGCCGAAGGTAATACACTAAACTATGGAAGAATTTACCTTCAGATCGTGGTTCTGGATATGCCGCTTCTGTATACGATCAATATTTTCAGTGCTATTAATCAGGCGCAGGGGGATACAGTACGTCCTATGCTGCTGAATCTGCTCGGTATCCTGATCAACATGGTTCTTGATCCGTTACTTATGGTCGTGCTGAATCTGAATATTGCAGGGGCAGCTCTGGCTACCCTGTGTGCCAAGCTGCCCTCTGCCCTGATTGCCTTTTATTCTCTGAATCAGAAGGACAAGCTGGTGCATCTGGACTTGAAACATATTCATTTTGAAAAAGACAAAGTGAAAGCCATTCTTCGTGTAGGGCTGCCTACCGCCATTGGAGGCAGTACGATGCAGTTTGGTTTTCTGCTTATGAGTAAGAATGTATACAAATATGGCACACAGGCAATGGCAGCCTATGGTATCGGGAATAAGGTAAACGGGCTGATCACACTGCCCTCTAATGGCATCGGTTCTGCGGTTGCTACCATTGTTGGTCAGAATGTTGGTGCGAATCAATATGACCGCGCCAGACAGGGCTACCGTCTTTCCCAACGAATCAGTGTTGTTTTCTTATTTGCGGGTGGGTTGATTTTATCCAGAGCACCTATTTCCGGTGCAATCGTCAGTATATTTTCTGATGATGCACAGGTTGTTGCCATGGCTGCGGATTTTCTGAGTATTATGGCATTCTGGTGCTGGACGAATGGTATCTATAATTCTACGATGGGACTTTTTCAGGGAACAGGACACACCGAAGTTACAATGCTGGTGGATGCTTCAAGGTTGTGGGTATTTCGTTTCCTGACGCTGTTTATCTGTGAGAGCATCCTGCATATGGGTGTTAGAAGTATCTGGTATTGTGTTGTAGTAAGTAACGGTATTTCTGCGGCGATACTCTATCTCCTTTACCGAACCGATATCTGGCGCAGACCTACTGTGAAAAAGACACAGAAAGCCAAAGGAGCAGTCTGATCAAAGCTGCTCCCATTCATATACGGCGCGCAGAAGTTCACCCACACTCCATGCCTGTGCAAAACAACCTCTTGAAACGGTAGGTTTGGCTCCGTCATAGATTTCTGCCAGTTGTCCAAGACACCCTTCCTCCAGCCAGTATCGAATCGCATTGATTCCATCTGCCAGTTCTGATTTATAGGCAGATGGAATGTCTGATGCATCCTGTTTTAAATATTTGATCCAGGCGCGATAATAGGCGCCCAGAGGGAACGCCCATACCGTTCCCTGATGATATGCTCTGTCTCTCTCCTGCATACTTCCGATATAAATATCATGGAAAGCGCTGTCTTTAGGAGATAAGGTTCTAAGCCCTGCCGTTGTGTACAATTCCTCTTTGATCTTATGAAGAACGCATAACTCTTTCTCTTTAGGAAGCATTGTATATGGCATGGATAACGCCCACACCTGATTACAGCGCACCTGATTTTCTTCCCCGTTTCCAGATAATACATCCTTTAAGCAGTTTTCCTCTTCGTTCCAGAATTTCAGAAGGAATGCTTCTTTGACCTTGTCTGCAAGCTCTGCATAATGCTGTGCCAGCTTACTATCCTGCTGCAGTAAAGCAAATTGCTCCATGATCTTCAGATCATTATACCAGTAAGCATTGATCTCTACAGGTTTACCATGACGCGGCGTAGGCAGATAATCTCCCACACGAACATCCATCCAGGTCAGCTGTTCCAGATCCGCACCCGCCTGAATCAGACAGTCTGTGTCCATTCCAATGTGATAATCGGTTCCCTTCTCATAAGCGGTCATAATCCGTTTCAGCACATCCCATACTTCCGGTAAAAAGGCATTGTCCTTTGAAGTCCGGATATATTCATATACCGCATTGATAAACAATAACGGTGCATCTACTGAATTGTACATAGGTTCAACATCCCCCTCTGGGAACAGATTCGGTAAAAGCCCATGATGTTCGTACTTGGCAAAGGTCTGGAGAATACTTTTACATTCTTCCAGTCTGCCGGTAACCATGGTAGTTCCTGCCAGTGCGATCATCGTATCTCTTCCCCAGTCCTCAAAGAAGGGATAACCTGCAATAATGCTCTTGCCCTGCGTAGATTCTCTATCTACTACATAAGCATCTGCACTTAGAACAAGTTGTCTACCGATTTCACCGGTCAGGTTTGCTTTCTTTAACAGCACTTCTTCATATGACTGTCTGTTGTGAAGTAATTCATCAAATAACCCATCATTATATGTATATGGTCTGGTGCTAAAAATGACATCTATGTCACTTTTTGTTTTTCCTGTTTCTGCTTCACAGATGTAAGAGTGATCGCATACAGTCATTCCCTGTTCCTCTCTGCCATCACGTTCATCCTGTGAAAAATACATCGGTCCAAACAAGTGGCAGGGTTCCTCCTGCATCTGTGCATTGGTTGCAACGTAAAGGACATCTTCATCTCCCTTGATCTGATACAGATTATCCTGTTCTATACTGACTGTGATCTGTTGCTTTTCACAAAATCCTTCTTTCTTAGGTGAAAAGCGCAGCATAGGTGTCAGAGTCAGCTTGCACTGATGTTTCTGCTCAGAATGAATACTATATTGTAGCGCTACGGTATTTTCTCCGTGAACCATAACCATCCTCTTGGATATTACAACATCTCCAATGCGATAAGTCCATGTAGGAATTTTATCGTAGGAAAAGCTGTCCAAATAGCGAAATCCTTCCAAATCCGGCTGATTTATCATTCTCTGGGAAGTCAGGACATAATCTGTGCCATCTGTTGAAAACGTTTCCAATAAATTCGAAATCAAATGTCTGCGTACATTTGGTGCTTTTTGTACAGACATAAGTAATGCCTGATCTCCTCTTGCCAGAGAGCCGATCACTGACAAGCTGCTATATCCACCCAATCCGTTCGTCAACAGGAAACAATCTTTCTCTCCCTGCTCTATCGTATTCCAATTCTGACTGTTTCGTTCAAATTTCATTGTGTTATCCTTTCTCTTAACTTTCACATTTTTCGTAGGCAATTCGTGGGCTTCCATCCGCAATATGGATGATTCCACATTGTATGAACCCATTCTTGACCAGAAGATGCTGCATGGTCAGATTATCATGGTGTGTATCTGCACGCAGATGAGGGCAAATATTCTGGCAAAATGACACGCATGTCGCAAAAATGCCTTTTTCTTCCAAT
>CAYRAW010000205.1:0-5735 GCA_964422225.1 uncultured Roseburia sp. | reverse complement strand
CAATTGTAGGTATCAATGGTGCCGGTAAATCAACTTTGTTAAAGATCATAACCGGTTCTATGCCTGCAGATGATGGTCTGGTGACTTTTGCAAAAGATAAGACCTTTGGTTATCTGGCTCAGCATCAGGCAGTAAACAGCAACCATACCATCTATGACGAACTTCTTACCGTAAAACAGGAAGTTCTGAACCTGGAAGCCTCAATCCGGGAAACTGAACTTGCCATGAAAACAGCAAGTGACTCGGAATTAGAGCTGCTGCTCAAAAAATACTCTGATATGAATCATCGTTTTGAAATGCTGAATGGGTATGCATATAAAAGCGAAGTGACCGGAATTTTAAAGGGCCTTGGCTTTCAGGAAGAGGAATTTGATAAAAAGGTAGATACACTTTCCGGAGGACAGAAAACCCGTATCGCATTAGGTAAATTACTTTTGCAGAAGCCTGACCTGATCATGCTGGATGAGCCTACGAACCATTTGGATCTGAATTCTATCGCATGGTTGGAGACCTATCTGCTCAATTACAAAGGTGCTGTTCTGATCGTATCCCATGACCGGTATTTTCTGGACAAAATCGCAACCAAGATCATTGAAATAGACAATGGCACAGTAACTGTATTTCACGGTAATTATTCGGATTATGCCAGACAAAAAGAAGTACTCCGTACTGAACATCTCAATGCATATCTGAATCAGCAGCGTGAAATCAAACATCAGGAAGAGGTCATTGATAAACTTCGTTCCTTTAATCGGGAAAAATCCATCAAACGTGCCGAAAGCCGTGAAAAAATGTTAGACAAGATAGAACGTCTGGATAAACCTGTTGAAGTTAAAGCTGACATGAAACTGAAACTGACTCCCAGGCTTTTAAGTGGAAATGATGTACTCAGTGTATCTGATCTGTCCAAAGCATTTGACGATCAGGTCCTTTTCTCAAATGTATCATTTGAAGTAAAAAGAGGTGAACATGTTGCCATCATTGGGGACAATGGAACCGGCAAGACCACATTGCTGAAAATCATCAATGAACTGGTTCAACCTGATACCGGAACCATCCGTTTAGGTTCCAATGTTCAGATAGGTTATTATGATCAGGAACATCATGTCCTTCATATGGAAAAGACATTATTCGAAGAAATCAGTGATGACTATCCTGACTTGACCAATACCCAGATCCGTAATACTTTAGCAGCTTTCCTATTCACAGGCGAGGACGTATTCAAAAAAATAAGTTCCCTGAGCGGCGGCGAACGTGGGCGTGTTTCTCTGGCGAAGTTAATGCTTTCAGAAGCCAATTTTCTAATTCTCGATGAACCAACGAACCATCTGGATATTACTTCCAAGGAAATTCTTGAAAGTGCCCTGAATGCCTATGAAGGAACTGTTCTCTATGTATCTCATGACCGATATTTCATTAACAAAACAGCTTCACGCATTTTGGAACTGACACATCATGAATTCATAAATTATATCGGCAATTATGATTATTACCTGGAGAAAAAGCAGACGCCTGTAATTGAAAATACAGAGAATGTCAAAGCCGAAAGTGCTCCCAGTGCACAAAAACTTGACTGGAAACAGCAAAAAGAACAGCAGGCTGCCCAGCGTAAAAAAGAAAATGATCTGAAAAAATGTGAAGAACGAATCTCTCAGTTAGAGGAAAAAGCACAATCATTAGATGCTGAAATGGCAAAGCCTGAGATTGCAACAAATGTTGCAAGATTACAGGAAATTGCAAAGGAAAAAGCTGCTATTGAAGAAGAATTAAATCCGTTATATGAAAAATGGGAAGCCCTGTCCGAATAAGGGCTTCCCATTTTATTTATTTATTTCATTGCATCAAATGTCTCACGGATTGCCTTGATAAAGTTCTCACTGTTCAGTACAGTGACATCTTTTAATGAAGTGATCAGTGCTAAATCTTTGGTCATCTTACCGCCTTCAATCGTTGCAATTGTTGCTTTCTCCAGCTTATCAGCAAATGCCATCAATTCTGCATTCTTATCCATTTCGCCGCGCTTTCTCAAAGCGCCTGTCCATGCAAAGATAGTAGCTACAGAGTTTGTAGAAGTTTCTTCGCCTTTAAGATGTTTATAGTAATGTCTCTGAACTGTTCCATGCGCTGCTTCATATTCATATACACCAGATGGTGATACCAGAACAGAAGTCATCATTGCAAGTGAACCAAATGCAGAGCTTACCATATCACTCATAACATCTCCATCATAATTCTTACATGCCCAGATAAATCCGCCCTTTGCCTTCATAACTCTTGCAACAGCATCATCAATTAATGTATAGAAATATTCAATGCCTGCTTCTTTGAATTTGTCAGCATATTCAGCATCATATATTTCCTGGAAAATGTCTTTGAAATTATGGTCATACTTCTTGGAAATCGTATCTTTTGTTGCAAACCACAGATCCTGCTTGGTATCTAATGCATATTTAAAACATGCATGTGCAAAACTTGCTATGGATTTATCTGTATTATGAATACCCTGAATAATACCTGAACCAGTAAAATTGTGGATAAGTTCACGAATTTCTGTGCCATCTTCTGCTGTAAATACCAGTTCTGCCTTACCAGGTCCCGGAACTTTGATTTCTGTATTCTTATAAACATCACCATATGCATGTCTTGCAAGTGTGATCGGTTTCTCCCAGTTCTTTACACATGGTTCAATACCCTTTACTACGATAGGAGTACGGAATACTGTACCATCAAGCATGGCTCTGATCGTACCATTAGGGCTTTTCCACATTTCTTTCAGATTATATTCTGTCATTCTGGCTGCATTAGGCGTGATCGTTGCACATTTTACAGCAACACCATACTTTTTGGTTGCTTCAGCAGAATCTACCGTTACCTGATCGTTTGTTTCATTACGATATTCCAGTCCCAGATCATAGTACTCTGTTTTCAGATCAATATAAGGCAGAAGAAGCTCATCCTTGATCATCTTCCACAGTATTCTTGTCATTTCATCTCCGTCCATCTCAACAAGTGGTGTCGTCATTTGAATCTTTGCCATACATACTCCTCCATTTTGCATTTATTCTGTTTTATTTTTTATCATCACTTAATCCGCATTTTACCATATTTCTGTATGCATTACAAATATGTTTATCGGCAAGCTGCTCCGCAAGTTCTGCATTACCTGCTTTCATTGCCTCAACTATACTTTTATGTTCTGCCACAGCTTCCTTACTTCTTTCTTTATCAGAAAGGGTCTGCTGTCGCTCCTTTTGTACATACTGATGGAAATTTTTCAGTAAATGGATCAATATTTTGCTTTCACAGGCATCATATAATAATTGATGAAATCTGTTGTCCAACTCAGTCAACTGTTCATAATGTCCTTTGGTAAGGTGGAATTCGCTTAACAGTATGATCTCTTCCATTTCATCTATCTGCTCTGTTGAAATCCTTTTTGTTGCCCAACGTGCACACAGCCCCTCCAGCAGAGAACGAATCTCATAAATATCAGCTACATCTGTAGTTGTAATGCCTGTAACGTATGCGCCTTTATTAGGTACAATACGGATCAGTCCCTCCAGTTCCAACTGTCTGAACGCTTCGCGAACAGGTGTCCTGCTTACACCCAGTTCTTCGCCGATTGCTGATTCCTTCAGTTCATCATTTTCCTGATATCGTCCATTCAATATATCATCACGAAGTTTCTGAAACACTCTGCCTCTCAGTGAATATTTATCAGACGCCTCCTGATTTACATCATGTTCACCCATATTTGCCTCCATTAAATCTGCGGTTCTGGCTGAGGTGTCTTAACAAGCGTCACATTCAGCTTATCACAGCCTTCTGCTATTACACGTAACAGCTCGTCATCTGTCAGCACTGTTACTCTGCCGCCTTCATATTCCTTATCTACCCATTCTTTTACATATGCTACCAGATCTGAATTCTTCGTTATCTTATCTTCGCCCTTCAATCCGAAATATGTATTGATCCAGTGTGCAATGCCTGCAAGTCCTGATGTATTGGATACAGCACACAATACCGGACGGTTCAGGAATTTCTCTGTATCAAAAATATTGTAAATCTCTTCATTCTTTAACAGACCATCTGCATGGATACCTGCTCTGGTAACATTAAAGTTCTTACCAACAAAAGGTGTTCTGGGTGGAATCTGATAACCAATTTCTTTTTCATAATATTCCGCAAGTTCTGTAATAACTCTGGTATCCATTCCATTTAAAGTACCCTTAAGCTGCGCATACTCAAATACCATTGCTTCCAGTGGCGTATTACCAGTACGTTCTCCAATGCCAAACAATGATGTATTGACTCCTGAACAGCCATACAGCCATGCTGTAGTGGAATTGGATACTGCTTTATAGAAATCATTATGTCCATGCCACTCAAGCCATTCATGAGGTACACCCGCATGGGTATGGATTGCATAGATGATACCCGGAACACTTCTTGGAATAACGGCACCCGGATAATTAACACCATACCCCATAGTATCGCAGGCACGAACTACGATAGGAATTTTGTATTCTTCAGCAAGTTTCATAAGTTCCAGACAGAAAGGAACTACATATCCGTAAATATCAGCTCTGGTGATATCTTCCAGATGGCATCTGGGACTGATTCCTTCCTCAAGACATTCCCTGATCACTGACAGATAATGTTCCATAGCCTGTTTTCTTGTCATTTTCAGTTTTAAGAAAATATGATAATCAGAACAACTTACCAGAATACCTGTCTGCTTCATGCCGATTTCTTTTACCAGTTTAAAGTCCTCTTTACTTGCACGAATCCAGGAAGTAACTTCAGGGAACTGATATCCTCGCTCCAGACATTTATAAACAGCGTCCCTGTCTTTCTTACTATATAAGAAAAACTCACTCTGGCGGATCATACCGTTAGGACCGCCTAATTTATGCAGATAATCATAAATTTTTACAATCTGTTCAGTGGAATATGGCGCTCTGGACTGCTGTCCATCGCGGAAAGTAGTATCTGTGATCCAGATATCCTTTGGCATGTTATGCGGCACAACTCTGTCATTAAAAGGAATTTTCGGTATTTCTTCATAAGGGAACATATTGCGGAAGGTATTAGGTTTCTCTACGTCCTGCAATGTATACATATGCTCTTCTATCTCAAGAAGATTGTTCTTTCCATTCAGGGTAACAGGTCGGTTCTCAAAATAATCGTTCTTTTCCATTACTATCTTCTCCTTCATAACTCCACTCGTCAGTCTGTATTTTTATACACACTTATACAGAAAACGTATTTTTGTATCATTGTATACATTTATACAGCGTACGTCAATGATTTATTTTAATAAAGTATTAAATTTTTAAATATATTTTTTTGTAAGGTTTTCAAGCATTTTGTCAACCTGCATCATTCCTGCTCCCTGAGTGTTCCAATTTTCTCCCAAATCCCTGGCTGAATGAAAAAGTAGTCTTCGCAATTGTGTATTCGTTATTTTCGGATATTTTTGCACACAAAGTGCACAGGCGCCACTTACAAGGGGTGTTGCCATGGATGTTCCACTCTTGGCGGTATATGCCTGCCTCCACAATGGCGGTTTCCAATATACTTTGTTACAGCAGGATATAATATCTGTACCTGGTGCAACAATATCCGGTTTCTTTAACGGGTTGCCTTCCCCCTCCCAATAATCAGGGCTGGCTGGTCCTCTGGCTGAATATTCCGCGCAGGTTCTGCCTCCTATCCCGACATAATCTCCATCA
>CAYRAW010000204.1:0-5787 GCA_964422225.1 uncultured Roseburia sp. | reverse complement strand
GCTCGTCATCATCGATCAGGAGACGCTTAGGATCTGTAGAAAGTGTAGTCTTACCTGTACCAGACAGACCAAAGAAGATTGCTGTATTCTCGCCGTTCATATCTGTATTAGCTGAGCAGTGCATAGAAGCAATGCCCTTTAATGGCAGATAGTAGTTCATCATGGAGAACATGCCCTTCTTCATCTCTCCGCCGTACCATGTATTTACGATAACCTGCTCACGGCTTGTGATGTTGAATGCTACACATGTTTCAGAGTTAAGACCTAATTCCTTGAAGTTCTCAACCTTAGCCTTAGATGCATTGTAAACAACGAAATCAGGCTCGAAGTTAGCTAATTCTTCTTCTGTAGGCTTAATGAACATGTTAGTTACAAAATGTGCCTGCCAAGCTACTTCTACGATGAAACGGATAGCCATACGTGTATCCTTGTTAGCGCCGCAGAATGCATCTACTACGAACAATCTCTTATTGGAAAGTTCCTTCTTAGCGATCTCCTTAACAGCACTCCAAGCTTCCTGTGTCATAGGATGGTTATCGTTCTTGTATTCATCAGATGTCCACCATACAGTGTCCTTAGAATTTTCATCAACTACGATGAACTTATCTTTAGGAGAACGTCCTGTATAAATACCGGTCATAACGTTAACTGCACCCAGTTCACTTTCCTGACCTTTTTCAAAACCTTCAAGTTCTGGCTTAGTCTCCTCTTCAAATAATAATTCATAAGAGGGATTGTATACTATTTCTGTAGTTCCGGAAATACCATACTTGCTTAAATCGATTTTTGCCATCTTACATTAACCTCTTTCCTTTTTTAAATTATGATAATCGCCTACATTTGTAGGTAACGCGATATCCATATGTAACGGAAGTTTTCTAACTTCTCCTATAATAATTATACATATCTTTACCATAAAATCAACAAAAAAGGTGTGAATTTTTTGTAATAAATATTAAATTTTTCTACTAATATTGATTTATAAAATCATCCCCTGCTGCCGCAGATATTCAAGAAATGCCTCACACCCCAGTGTCACATCTTCATATGTTGCATCAAAGTTACCCGTATACCATGGGTCCACCACATCCCTGCCCGATCCGGCAAAACTAAGGAGCTTGTATATCTTCCCCTCCGGGTCGTTATTCAGCATCCTGTTAAGGTTCCTGATGTTTGCAGTATCCATACCAATGATGTAATCCGCATTATCATAATCTGCCCATGTGATTTGTTTTGCTCTGTGCGGGACCAGAGGAATGCCAACCTCACGAAGTTTATTGACCGTACCCCTGTGGGGAGGATTGCCAATCTCTTCTGTACTTGTTGCAAAACTGTCTATGGTGAACTGGTCTGATAAGCCACGAGAATTTACCATATGGGTAAAGACACTCTCGGCTAAAGGTGAACGGCAAATGTTGCCGTGGCAGACGAATAGTACTTTTATCATTACCTTAAAACCTCGTTTTTTCCTTTATTTGCAGGCTTTATGAACAATTTACAACTTGATGTATTTTATGAAAATATGGCATATCCTGGCATATTTTGGCATATTTTTGTCTGCAAAAGTTGTAAAAAAAGTTGTAAATCGTCAAGCCGTACAACTCGCCTTTTTTAAGCATTGGCGCAGAGCTTTATCATTTCTTTCTGAGCATCATCAGCTGAAATATGGGTGTAAGTGTTAAGGGTAACACCGATATCAGCATGCCCCATGATGTACTGTAAGGTCTTGGGATTCATTCCAGACTTCGCCATATTACTACAGAATGTGTGTCTGCAAACATGAGGTGTAATCTTCGGAAGCTGTACTCTGTAAATGCTATTGTACTTCTCCAGGACATGCTGGAAATACTTCTCCCAGTGCAAAGCCACCATAGGCCTGTCGTTCTTATCCAGGAATAAAAAGCCTGAATATCCATCAATCATCGGCTCCACCTTTACCGCAGGACGATTATCAATGATGTGATGAAAGCACTCAGCTACCTCCGGTGTCATAGGCACCTGTCTAGTTCCGCTGGTAGTCTTGGTATCCTCGATGATGTACTCCATGTTTCTCTTTCGCTGAAGCTGATGATCCACATGGATTTTCATATTTTTAAAATCAATATCCTTGATAGTCAGTCCTACGAATTCAGAGATTCGAAGTCCGGTGTGAAAGAGAATATACATTCCATCGTAATATTTGCTGAAATGCGGGTCCTCCTTTACGAACTTAAGGAACTTTCTCTCATCAGCTCTGGAAATAGCTTCACGAGTCACAGAATCATTTACCACCACCGTTGCCAGCTGAAACTCAAAGGGATTCTTACGAATCAAATCATCATTCATAGCCATCTGAAATGCAGGTCTTACAACACCTCTTACAGTGTGAATGGTGCTATAGCCTCTGCCATCTCTCTGAAGCACTTGTGGTCAAGTTGACCAGAAGTGCCTTAACTGATAATTTGAGTGAGTTCTGGTCAAGTTGACCACAAGTAAAATCTATACTCCTAATCTATGCCTTATGTCATTGAGCCAATCTTTGATTGACGTCATCCGCATAGCCTATTTTTACATATTCAGGGAATGATGGATTTGTTAGTATATAAATGACACCCATTTTCTAAATAACTCCTTCTGTATCTACACCCTCGTCTCATCCGGCTTATAAGTCATCGTAAACACAAAATCCAATAACCACTTCTGGAAGGACTGATTATTTTTATTTCGCATATCATCCTGGAATGCAGTATAAAGTTCCATTCCGCTAGTAATACTCTTAAAAATTGCCTCTCTTGTCGCTCTGTCGCTCTCATCACGAGCATTCTGAGCATCAGAGTGTTTCATTGCATTCTGATAAGCTTCATCCTGCGCAACAATATCCGGAAGATCTGCAACCTGCTTTTTAATTCTGTCTTCATCAGTCCAGTCGCAATTTCCCCAGATATCATGGAAGGTGGCAATAATATTAGAGAGCTTATCCAGTTCCGGTACAGGAATTCCCACATCTGTTTTTACCGGTACAGCATCAATTTCAGAATCTTCATCATCCAATTTGATGCTCATGGTTTCCTGTGCTACCAAACGATAGCTTTCCAATTCAATATCCTCCAGAATCTCTTCAATATTGTCATCGCTGCTTGGTCTTGGCAATTTACTTACCAGGAATGTAAGGAAGATAGAAAGCTTCTCCCAATCCATTGAGCCATAAGGCAAAATTGAAGATAGAAAATTATATGTTCTTACAAATGTCTTTGCAGAACTCTTAAATTCTATCTGGTCTTCCAAATCCAGCTTCTTGTATCGCTCTACGCAAATATCAATCTTTGGATCAAGAGCTGTTCTATCAGCGCCGTCCAAATAAGCTTTCACAACATAATCAACTTCTGCAGGCTGATAAACCTCCATAGGCTCTATCACATCAATCAGGTCATTAAGCTTGTTTGCATCTGTTTCACCAGAAAGTACAGTGGTCTTATAATATCTGTCGAAGGCAGTCTTAATCACATCCGGATCATTAACAAAATCCAGAACAAATACATCATTTTTATCTGCATGACAACGATTCAAGCGTGATAATGTCTGAACTGCCTTGATATCTGAAAGCCCCTTATCCACATACATGGTATGTAAAAGTGGCTCGTCATATCCAGTCTGAAATTTATTTGCAACAACAAGAATCCTGTATGGATCTTTCTTAAATGTTTTCTCTATCTGACTGCTTGGAAAGCCATTTAATTTTGCTTCATTGTATGTTGTTCCTTCATAATTTGCTTCACCAGAGAAGGCAACTACTGCCTTATATGGACTCTTGCGTTCTTTCAACAAATTAGAGATTGTCATATAATACTCGATTGCACGCTTGATACTGCTGGTAACGACCATAGCACGAGCCTGACCTTTTATTTTCTTAGCAACTTCTGTGTGGAAGTGTTCTACAATGATTTCAGATTTTTCCTGCACCGCTATCTTCTGTGTCTCAACATAATAGCGTAGTAATCTCTGGGCTCTCTTTGTATCAAATAAAGGATCATTCTCAACAGTCTTTACAATGTGATAATAGCTCTCATAGGTTGTATAATACCTAAGCACATCAAGAATGAATTTTTCCTCAATTGCCTGCTTCATGGTATAGACATAATGAGGCTCAGACTTTTGTGTGCCATCTTCATTCATAACAGGATTGCCATGTTCATCGAACATCTTCTTGCCGAACATTTCCAAAGTCTTATTTTTAGGCGTAGCTGTAAAGGCAAAATAGCTGGCATTCGGTGCCATCTTTTTACCTTCAATAAGTGTATTCAGCTTATCCTCAAAAGAGTCATCCTCGTCATAACTATTACCAGAAACAACGATGTTCATTTTAGCTGCAAGACTTCCATTTTGACTTGAATGAGCCTCATCTATAATAATGGCAAAATTCTTGCCTTTATAATCATCTGTAATTGCATCAAGAATAAATTGGAATTTATGAACGATTGTGATAATAATCTTCTTACCCTCATCTAGTAAAGTTCCAAGCGTCGATGCATCCTTTGCCCAGACTACAGTATTAGAAACCTGCATAAACTGCTTTATGGTATTTTTTATCTGCTTGTCCAGATTAATTCTGTCCGTTACTACAAGTATCGTATCAAATACTTCTTTACCATCATCATTCTTTAAAGTCACAAGCTGATGTGCCAGCCAGGCAATTGAATTCGACTTTCCAGATCCTGCACTATGCTGAATCAGGTATGTATGTCCTGCACCATCTACCTTGGCATCTGCAAGAAGGGATGTTACTACAGAAAGCTGGTGATATCTTGGGAAGATTTGAGTATATGACTTTATCCCAGTCTCTTCATCCTTGTCTTCCGTAATCTGTACATAATTCTCTAAAATATTAGATAAAACAGGCTTTGCTAAAATTTCCTTCCACAGATAATCCGTCTTAATTCCATCTGGATTAGGCGGATTTCCTGCTCCATTGTTATATCCCTTATTAAATGGCAGAAAAAATGATTTCTGGCCTTTAAGTTCCGTACACATATGTACTTCGTTATCATCTACTGCAAAATGCACAATGCACCTCTTAAAGAAAAAGAGCAGATTGTCCGGTGTACGGTCAGTCTTGTATTGCTTAATGGCATCCTCAAAATTCTGCTTGGTGAGCTGATTCTTGAGCTCCATAGTAATGATTGGAAGACCATTTAAGAAAATACATACATCAAGGGCCAGCCTGCCATATTCTTCACTATAACGAAGCTGTCTGGTTACACTAAAAATATTCTTCTCATAGGCAGCCTTTGCATCTTCATTTCCCTCACTTGGTCTTACCATATAAAAATCCAAAGTAAGATTCTTATACTTCATCCCTTTACGAAGGATTTCAATTACTCCAATATCAGAGATTTTCTTACTGAGGCGATCCAGGAATTTCTTCTTTTCTATTTCAGAATCTTCGATACGAAGTTCCTTAACCTTCTCTTCCTGAGTATCATGTAAAAATCTAAAAAGGCGCACTTCGTCTATAGCATAAAGCTTGTTGTAATCACTATTAATTCCTTCTTCATAGTGATTTTGCTTTGTCAGATATTCGACGATCAAGGTTTCAAAACCATTTTCTTTTACATTGGTCGGCATATGTTCCTGCCTCCTCTCCTTTAGAATCCACCATCCTGATAAGCTCTTGCTATCACATAGGACGGTTCATAGAAAGCACTGCAATTATAATTATCGATGGTCTCACAGATTGGATTGTTATATACCCGAATGATTCCATCCACATAATCTTCCTTAGAAGATAAAGTATCCACAATCAGACGCTGA
>CAYRAW010000203.1:0-5822 GCA_964422225.1 uncultured Roseburia sp. | reverse complement strand
TGTTGCAATGGAATAGATGCTGTAGAATTTATGGAATCACTGGCAGAAATCATCCCAGAAGAAGACAGAACTGATGAATTTTGCGATAAATATGAACAAGTATTAAATAGATTCAGATATGAAGTAGCAAAAGGAATAGGAAAAAGGAAAAAAGTTATAAAAGCAGTGTATAGAGGACATCATGATTTGAAATATTGTGGAAAGTGTGGTTTTGGTGCAAATGAACCAAGTTGGAAATATTGTCCAAATTGTGGCACAGCGTATATTAACTAAACTGAGATTTAGGAGGAAATGGAAAAATGGGAAAGGTAACTGCAAAAGATCTTATGAATGAGCAGGAACGTAGGTTGAAGAAACTTCGGCAGCAGGAAAAAAGACAACGCAGTAGATGATCATGCGAGGAGGTTGTTTCTGGAGAAACCATACTACATGGCTCAAAATGAGGTAAAGAATTTAACACGGTAGAAATGAGAAGAGCAATTTATTTATTGGGAAAATCATAGTCACGCATGGTTTACATATGGATATTAATAGAAAAAATGAAGAGGTTAAGGATGTGCCAATATGGCATAAGATAACATTAACAAAAGAAGAGGCAGCAGCTTATAGTGGAATCGGGAAGAATACTTTAAATGAATTGATGCATAGACCAGGATGTACATTTGCCTTGCGTATAGGAAGAAGAACGTTGATCAAAAGAAAAGAATTTGAACAGTATATATCGGAAACAGACGAGATCAGAGATTGACGTGTAGAGCATCTGCGTGATAGTATATCATCAACATGCAGGTGCTCTTATTTTTATTATAGGAGCAGGAAAAATGGGAAAGGATTTAAAAGGAAAAGAACTGGGAGATGGATTATCTCAGAAAAAGGATGGAAGATATTGTGCACGATTTACTGATAGATTTGGTAGGAGACCAGAATATAAATCGAAAAATCTTTCAGAATGTAGAAAATGGTTAAAAGAACAAAAGGCAATGGATGCCCTCGAACAGAATGTTATAGATGTTGGAACTACATTAGATCAGTATTTTTTAACATGGTTGAACATACACAAGTATGGAATCATTAAAGACAATACCAAAGCTGGTTATATAGTTCATTATAAAAAACACATTTCCCCGATTTTTGGAAAAAAGAAGGTATCAGAAATAAAAAAAATCCAAATCAAAGCATTATATAATAATGAGCATAAGCAGGGGCTTGCGTATGAGACTCGTAATAGAACAAGAAAGATGTTACAAGATATGCTGGAGAGAGCTAGTGAAGACGGATTAGTCAGAACTAATGAAGCTAAAGGGTTAAAGGTAATCAGAGACGAAGAAAAAGAACCAAGAGTACTGACAAGTGATGAACAACGAGACATAATGAGAGCAGTATCTGGTACATTCTACTGGAATTTACTTGAGACGATACTTGGATCAGGACTAAGACCAGGAGAAGCCTACGCACTGGAAGAGAAAGACTGTGATTTTGATAAAAGGATTATCAAAGTGACAAAGACCTTAATTTATCAGAAGTGGGAACATGCTGGAGATACACAGAAGACATTTCACATTGATGGTCCAAAAACATATACATCTGTAAGAGAGATTCCAATGTCTGATCTCACTTATCAGGCACTGCAACGTCAGATCATTCAAAAGAAGATTATTGCAAAGAGACAACACACTGGTAATATAGTTATTCCTGAAGGAATGGAGAACCTTTTGTTTACAACAAAGTTTAACACACCGATATGCACGCAGAATGTAATTGATGATCTGAAAAAGAGAATTGATGCATTAAATATCATGAGAGACGACATGGAACAGATAGAACCGGTACATGTTCACACTTTCAGACATACTTTTGCAACCAGATGTATAGAAGCAGGAATGCAGCCTAAGACACTCCAGAAAATTCTGGGGCATGCTACGTTACAAATGACAATGGATTTATATGTGCATGTTACAGATGATCGAAAACAAGAAGAAATAGGGCTGCTGGATGAAGCTGTAAATAAGATCATGAAAGATGATAATGATAAAATAATTCCCTTTGTTCAAGTATCATAAGTGGGGACAAGCTGGGGACAGACTGGGGACAAAAGATGCCAGAAAAGGCTTAAAATAAAGGTTTTTACACTTGAATTTAGAGTATCTGAGTGTACTTATTATGTTTATCAGACAACTCCTTATGAACTGTAGGAAATGGCTTGAAAACAAGGCATTTATGCGATTTAGAGGAAATAATGAATTTCACGTAATTTACCGTAGTTTCACGCTATTTTTTATGAAAATGGGGACAAACTGGGGACAAAATCAGTAGTTACTGGGGACAAATTAACAGAGCATCTGTATGTAAACAAAAGGGAAGAAACGAGATAGTTCTTCTCTTTTTTTAGTACGAAAAACAAATTAGAAGAAAATAATATAAAAAAAGTCAGTAAAAAGCAGTAAATGGCAGTAATCCGCATTGAAACGCAGTAGTAATGTGTGTTATTGTTATAATGTCGGAAAGCGAAAAAGATAAACAGATCATTTCCATACGAAACTCCTATTATTGGAAAAGCATCATGGCAGCAGTCATGGTGCTTTTTATTTACACTTGTGTGAGAGGTGGTGACTTTGCCAAAGAATGAAAAAATAGATGAAGCGAAAAAGTTATATAAAGCAGGAAAAAAATTAGTAGATATTGCCAGAGAATTAGGTGTACCAGATGGTACTGTCAGACGATGGAAGAGCACATATGATTGGGATGGAAATTTAAGCGAACGTTCGGTACAGAAAAAAGCGAACGCTCGCTTAAAAAAAGACAACCAATATAAGAAGCATGACAGGGAGCTGCAAGAGCTACTGGATGAGACATTGGAAAATGCTGAACTGACTGATAAACAAAGGCTTTTCTGTATATATTATGTACAATGTTTTAATGCGACTAAGGCATATCAAAAAGCATACAATTGTGATTATAATTCTGCTTTGCGAGCTGGACCTAGAATGTTGGGAAATGTTGGAGTAAAGTCAGAAATCCAACGGCTGAAACAGGCTCATCAGAACAGAGAGTTTTTTTCAGAGGATGATATCTTCCAGAAGTATATAGATATTGCTTTTGCAGATATAACTGATTACATGGAATTTGGAACAGAAGAGGTTCCTGTCATGGCCATGTACGGACCTGTACAGGTTACAGACGAAAAGACAGGTAAGAAGACCACATTGACCAAAATCGTTAATGTGGCAAGGTTCAAAGATAGCAGTCAGTTAGATGGAACTATAATATCTGAGGTTAAAGTCGGGCGTGATGGTGCTTCTATAAAACTTGCAGATAGGATGAAAGCCCTGGAATGGCTCACAGAACATATGAATATGGCAAACGAAGAGCAGAAAGCTAAGATTGCTCTTCTAAAGGCTAAAGTTATGAATGATGATGGGGACGAGGGAGCAGATGATGGATTCTTAGATGCATTAAATGCATCAGCAGCAGAGGATTGGTCAGATGAAGAGGATTAAACAGTATTTTCACTTCAAACCATTCTCTAAAAAGCAAAGGAAGGTTCTTAACTGGTGGTGCGATGCGTCACCTGTAAAGGATAAAAACGGAATTATTGCTGATGGTGCTATCAGATCAGGTAAGACAGTGAGCATGTCACTCAGCTTTGTAATGTGGGCAATGTCCTCATTTTCAACTCAGAATTTTGCAATGTGCGGAAAGACGATAGGGTCATTTCGAAGAAATGTATTATTTTGGCTTAAACTAATGCTGAAAAGTAGGGGATATGCAGTAACAGATAGCAGGGCAGATAATCTGGTAATTGTTTCCCGTGGTAATGTAACAAATTATTTTTATATATTTGGTGGCAAAGATGAGAGTTCACAGGATCTTATACAAGGTATTACACTGGCTGGTGTGTTCTTTGATGAAGTAGCACTGATGCCGGAGTCATTCGTGAATCAGGCAACCGGCAGATGTTCTGTCGATGGTTCAAAATTCTGGTTCAATTGTAACCCGGATGGTCCATATCATTGGTTCAAACTAAACTGGATTGATAAATTGCAGGAAAAGAATATGCTTTATCTGCATTTTACAATGGATGATAACCTGAGTCTCTCAGAAAAGGTAAAAGCAAGATATAGATCCATGTACACAGGAGTATTCTTTAAAAGATATATTCTTGGGAAATGGACTATGGCAGAAGGAATCATTTATGATATGTTCGATAATGAGAAACATGTCATTGATGACTTGACAGCATATACATGGACAGATGAGTATTATGTGAGTTGTGACTATGGTACACAGAATGCGACAGTATTTCTGTTGTGGAGAAAGACGGTTACCGGAATATGGATATGTATAAGAGAATGGTATTATTCTGGACGTGATGAGAATGTTCAGAAAACAGATATAGAATATGCCGGGGAATTAAAGAAATTCCTCGGAACGATAAAACCCAAAGCAGTAATCGTAGACCCGAGTGCTGCTTCTTTTATTGCTCAATTGAAGAAAGAAGGATTTCATGTTAAGAAAGCAAACAATGATGTACTGGATGGAATCCGTTTTGTTGGAACACTCCTCAATCAGAAAAAGATATTGATTTATAAAGATTGTGAGAACCTGATAAGAGAGTTCAGTTCTTATGTGTGGGACATCAAGGCAGTGGAGCGTGGAGAGGATAAACCGGTTAAAAAGGAAGATCATGCAATGGATGCATTAAGATACTTCTGTATGACTGTGATCAAATTGCATAAAGCGATTAGTATTTTGAAATAGGTGGTGATGAGATGGATTTAGATGCAGCTAAGAAGCTGGTCAAAGAATATATGCCAGGACATGCAGCATTTGCATTAAAGGCAGATATTGGAGAAAGGTACTATACAAACAAAAATGATATTTTATTCAGAGAAAAAACAGACGGAAAAGATGGTAAGCAGGAAAAAGAAGAGAATCCACTAAGAAATGCGGACAATAGAATATCTCATAATTTCCATGGTGTACTGGTCAATCAAAAGGCTGCATATATGTTCACATATGCCCCGATGATAGATACCGGCTCAACCAAGGCAAATAAGCAGATATCAAAAATACTGGGTAACAGATATGCCAAAATGTGCAAGAAATTATGTGTGAATGCTTCTAATTGCGGTATCGCATGGCTGCATTTCTGGACAGATGAACAGGGGAATTTTAAATACGGCGTCATAGACAGCCGGCAGATCATACCGATCTGGACGGATGATCAGGAAAGCCAACTGGCAGCAGTACTTAGAAGTTATAACAAGATAGAGGACAATGGCAAAACCTATATTATTTATGAAATCTGGACAGATACAGAGTGCAGTTCGTTTGCTCAGGAGGTATCCAGTGAGACGGTATGGATGTATTACTCAATAACTGACCGCTGTATCATTGACCTGCAAAGGGGAGGGGATAATGTCTTTAAACATGACTGGGGCAGAGTTCCTTTCATACCGTTCTTTAATAATGACATGCAGATGAGCGATCTGGAGAATACGAAACCTCTGATTGATTGTTATGACAAAGTATATAGCGGATTTATGGATGACTTAGAGGATATTCAGGAGCTTATTTTTGTACTAAGCGGTTATGGTGGAGCGGACCTGAAGGAGTTTCTTCAGGATCTGAAGAAGTATAAGACTGTGAAACTTGATGAAGATGCAGAGAAATCGGGAGTATCTACACTGACAATTGATATCCCGGTGGAAGCCAGGGAAAAGATGCTACAGATGACCAGAAAGGCGATATTTGAACAGGGGCAGGGCGTAGATCCGCAGCCGGAGAATTATGGAAATGCTTCAGGAGAAGCACTAAAGTTC
>CAYRAW010000202.1:0-5848 GCA_964422225.1 uncultured Roseburia sp. | reverse complement strand
GGCAGATAATTATTGCACTTTCAGAAACGGGCGCGTATGTATTCCAGTCAAGAAGGAATATAAACTCAAGATATCGGGCAGTGTGATCGATAGGTCGGCTACAGGCAACACGCTGTTTATCGAACCAACCAGTGTAGCCAGATACTATGAAGAACTGCAGTTACTTAAAATCAGCGAAGAAAATGAAGTGTACCGCATCCTGTACACATTATCAGCTATGGTAATGTCTGCCTTACCTGTATTACAGAAAAATCTGACGATGATCGGTTAAAGACAGCGATTCAGGCTGCATATGGAGAAGAGGCGGTAGCATCTTACAGCTTCCAAAGTCATAATGAAGAATTGACAAAGACATGCAGACCTCGTATTGATAAGGTGAAAAATCCAGGGAAAAATACAGATCTCAGTACCAAGTATCGAATCGGTGACAGTGTGATGGTCTATCCTGAGAAAAAGATAGGGATCGTGTGCGCACCAATCAACGAAAAAGGAGTACTACGAGTACAACTGCCGAATAAGAAGATCTGGATCAATCATAAGAGAGTAAAACTCCAGGTAGCAGCAACCGAACTTTACCCGGAAGACTATGATTTTTCCATTGTATTTGAAACGGTTGAGAATAGGAAGAAACGGCATGATATGCAGAGAAAGTATACGGAGGAGGTTATTGAGACAGAGTAATTAAGTAAGAAAAGAATAGAAGATATTTACCGAGGAGGTAATTCAAAGTCAAGAAATCCACATATGCAGACGATGCTGAGAAATGATTTCGGAAAACCCAATATTTCTATTAATGAATTGACATATTTATGAATGAAGAATATAATTAAACAAAATGGATATAATAATACCAAAACGTTAAGAAAGGAGAATATTTATGCTATATGATTATATAAAAGAACACTATAAAGAAGCAGAACCTATTTTCTTTTCTGATCTGGAAAGGGAGGATATAACGAAATCTACCTTAAATCAGCAATTGAAGAAGCTTTGTGATAAAGGAATGCTGATGAAATATGATACAGGGGTGTATTATATTCCTAAAATAACGTTGCTAAATTCGGTAGTTGGACCGAATGCAGATATGGTTGCAAGATATCGTTTTATTTCCAAAGGAGATAACATTGACGGATTTTATGGTGGTAATTCATTTGCTAATCAGATCGGAATCACTACACAGGTTCCAAGAGTGGTTGAAATTGTAAGCAACAATACAAATTCGTCGGACAGGGAAGTTCGTATTGGAAATAGGCGATTCTATGTGAGAAGACCAATTGTGCAAATTACAGAGGAAAATGTTTACGTTTTGCAGATGTTGGATTTGTTGAAAAATCTTGATGCGTATCTCGATTATTCATATGAAGATGCAAAAGAAAAATTTGCTGAATATATATCTGTGCATGAAATTAAGAGGAACGATGTGGATTGTTATATCAGAAAATATCCAGTGTCAATATTTAAGTATTATTATGAATTGGAGTTGGATCATGTACTTACACAAAGAAAATAGAGAATTATTTCGTGATGCAATTCTATTAACTTCTCAAAAATTAGAAGTAAGTGAGGACATCGTAGAAAAAGATTACTATGTAACTATGATTTTAAAGAAACTATCTGTATCCCAGTATCCGGTTGTTTTCAAAGGGGGTACATCACTTTCAAAGGCGTTTCACGTGATTGATCGTTTTTCAGAGGATATAGATATTACATTTACAGAGCATCTGGGTGAAGCAAAGCGTAAGAAATTAAAATATGATATTCTAAAGTCAATTGCAGATGAATTAGATTTAGAAATTCGTAATTTCAAATCTATAGAGAGTGATAAAAATTTGAATCATTATGATTTCTATTATGAGTCAGTTGTTGGAGATAGAGTCATTAATCCGATTTTACCTTATGTGAAATTGGAAACATCTTTAATGTCGTATGCATTTCCAACGGAAGAAAAGGACATAGGTAATTACATTTTAAGCGCACTTGGAGATCAGGAAAAAGAATTAATTAAATCATACGACTTAGAAGCATTTCCGCTGAAAGTGCAATCGTTAAATCGTACTCTTATTGATAAAATGTTTGCAGTATGCGATTATTATATACAGGGAAAATCACACAGAAATGCTAGACATTTATATGATATATATAAGTTGTCAGAATATATCACAATAGATGATAAATTCCTTAATCTTGTAGAAGAGGTGCGTAATCATAGGATTGGAATGGGAACAAATATTGCACCAGCAGCTCCTTTAAATATTAATATAATGGAACTTGTTCATAAAATATGTAATGAAGATTTCTATAAGAACGATTACAAAGAAACTACAATTAAGTTAATTTCAGATTTTTTGGCGTATGAAGAAGTAAAGGATCATTATAAGAATTTAGCAGAAAAGATATTTAATAGAATTGAATAAACCCCAGGAGGAAGAGAACGAATGAATGAGAGAACATTAGCAAGATGTAAGAATCTGATTAAAAACAAGGAAACCATGAAAAGTGCATTTGCATGGGAGGATGGGCTGACTCATCTTGCCTGTGCGGGTATCTTTATCAATAAGGAGCAGATGGCTAACGAAAAAGTGTTGCTTCAATGCAAGGATATTCTGAAGCGAAATACAGGTATTTTTTCTAATTTCAAGAGTACGGCAAAGCCTATGATCGTGGCGATGCTTGCAGCAAATGAGAACCCGCAGTTGCTTTTGGAGCGTGGACTGAAGGTGTATGATCTGTTGAAGGAAGAATTTATGAGTTCCGTATATCTGCCGATAGCTGCAATGATCATTGCACAGTATGCAGACGAAGCAAGATACGCAGAGTTGGCACAGAGAACCCGGAGAATCTATAAGCAGATGAGGGCAGATCATCCTTTTCTGACCTCAGGGGAGGACAGTACTTTCTGTGCTTTGATGGCATTACTGGATAAGTCAGATGAAGCGTTGCTTGGAGATGCAGAAGAATGTTATAAAATTCTCAAGAACAATTTCTTTTCTTCTAATGCAGTGCAGTCTTTGAGTCATGTGCTGGCAATGTGTGACGGAGAACCGGAGATCAAATGTCAGAGAACCATGGAATTATTCCAGAAGCTGAAGGCGGCAGGACATAAATATGGAACAAGCTATGAATTGCCAACATTAGGTGTCCTTGCCATGGCTGATGATAATCAGGATGAGATCGTAGCAGAGATGGTAGAGATTGATCAGTGGTTATCTGAGCAGAAGGGCTTTGGCTTCTTTAGCGGTATATCTGCAAAACAAAGGCTGATGTATGCAGGAATGATCGCACAGCAGGATTATATCAATGATAAAATGATGCAGACCGCTGCTGTGAACGGCGTTGTATCACTGATCGTAGCGCAGCAGGCTGCAATGTGCGCAGCGATTACAGCCAGTGCAGCCGCTACAGCTAATAATAACAATAATTAGTGAAGGTTTTTCCTGGAGCGGTATTGAGCAGGAGACATCCCAACATATTTTTTAAATAATCGACAAAAGTAGCTCGTATTGTCATAGCCTGTATTGGCAGCAATATGAGCTATTTTATCGTTGGTTTCATTTAATAATCTACAGGCAATACCAATACGATATTGAATCAGATAATCTATGGGCGAGATACCGATATTTTCCTGAAAATAACGAAGTGCGGTGTTCTTGCTGACGTTTGCAGTATTGGCAATATCTGTAAGAGAAATACTGTCTGCATAATGAGTCTGTATATATTGGAGCATAACAGGGATGCAGTTGCCGGCGTGGTTAATGGGGGCGGAGTTCCTGGGTGTAAGCTGGTCGTTTGATAAATGTTGTATCATGAGATACCAGGCTTCACATAGAAGATTTCTGATATGAAGCTCATGATAATCTTTTTGGGATAAAAGCTGAAACATCTGGTCATACAACTCCGCAATCTGGATTTGCCATGCTTCTTCTCTTTTTAAAATCAGGTATGGAAGGGCGGCATTTTCTATGGGGGCAACATATTTCTGATAGATCAGACTCTCAGCAGGAGCGATAAAAGCAGGAGAGAATACGACATTTGGCATAACTCCGTATTCATTGGAAGTAAATCGGTGTAATATACCACTGTTAATAAAAAGACCATCACCGGCGTAGAGAGTAAAGGAATGCTGATCTACATAACAGGTAATGGAGCCTTGTGAGATATAGCAGATTTCAAATTCCTTGTGCCAATGCCAGTTGATCTCATGATTGTAATATTCTCTGGTATCGTCTAAATAGTATTTTAAAGGAAAATCGGGAAAACCATGTGGGGTGGTTTCGCGAAGATCGTCTGTGGTCTGTATGCTCTGCATGAAATTACCTCTTTTTCATATATAAAATGATTGGGGATATTGTACCATAAAAAAGTGGAAAAGTGCAATTACAAACGATGCAAATGGTGCTAGTATGCTATTAGTGTTGCATGAGATAGGAGGAATATATACATGAAAGATAAGTATCAGAAAACAATGTATGCCTGTTTCGTTGGATATATTGTACAGGCGATTGTCAACAATTTTGTCCCTTTATTGTTTTTGACTTTTGAAAGCACCTATCAGATACCGCTGAGTCAGATCACAATGTTGATCACATTCAATTTTGGCATTCAGTTACTGGTGGATCTGCTGTCAGCCAAGTTTGTTGACAAGATAGGTTACAGAGTGTCTATTGTACTGGCGCATATATTTGCGGCAGCAGGTCTGGTGGGGCTTGTGATTTTACCGGATTTACTGCCAAACGCATTTGCAGGGCTTTTGATCGCAGTCATTATTTATGCACTTGGAGGAGGACTGATAGAAGTGCTGATCAGCCCTATTATGGAGAGTTGCCCCAGTGAGAATAAGGAAAAGGCAATGAGTCTGCTGCATTCTTTCTATTGTTGGGGACATGTGGGCGTGGTATTGCTTTCCACACTTTTCTTCAAGATATTTGGAATCAGTAATTGGCGCGTACTGGCAATCATATGGGTGATTATTCCTGTTGTGAATGGAGTTGTATTCTGTAAGACACCGATTGCACCTTTGATCGAAGAGGGCGAGACAGGAATGTCCATGCGTGAGCTGTGCAAGAGCAAAATCTTCTGGATATTAATGCTCATGATGGTGTGTTCAGGTGCCAGCGAGCAGGCTGTGAGCCAGTGGGCATCTACTTTTGCAGAGCAGGGATTGGGGGTCAGCAAGACAATAGGTGATCTTGCAGGTCCTATGTCTTTTGCCATATTGATGGGAAGTGCCAGAGCGTTCTATGGTAAGTTTGGAGATAAGATCGACTTGGATAAATTTATGCTGGGAAGCAGTGTTCTTTGTATCATAGCTTATCTATGTATTTCGCTGTCATCATCGCCACTGTTATCCTTGATTGGCTGTTCTATCTGCGGCTTATCAGTAGGTATCATGTGGCCGGGAACATTCAGCAAGGCGTCTGCGGCACTACGAAATGGCGGTACTGCAATGTTTGCGCTGCTGGCATTGGCAGGCGATGTAGGCTGTTCCGGTGGACCGACTCTGGTTGGCTTTGTTACCGGAATCGCTTCTGACAATTTAAAAAAAGGCATTTTTGCCGGTATCGTGTTCCCGATTCTGTTAGTAGTTGGAATTATTTTATTAAAAAATACTTTACAAAAGAAAGAGGATAGAGTATGTTGACATCTCTTGCACTTATTTTCCTGGTTGGACTGGCAATGGCGGCAATCTGTCAGAGGTTGAAGCTGCCGCGTATCATTGGAATGTTGCTTACGGGTATTCTGTTAGGACCAAAAAGGCATTGTATCCATATCGGGGTTACTGGCAGTGGTAGCAATGGCAACAGTACAGGCAGCCATTGGTTCTGTTCCGATGGCAATGGGCTTAGCCTGT
>CAYRAW010000201.1:0-5866 GCA_964422225.1 uncultured Roseburia sp. | reverse complement strand
GAAATGAGAAAAACGATCAGGCAGTTTCTGGAGGAAGCGCAGGAAATCGATATCTATGCGGATGAGTATATGGAAGTAACCGATAAACAGAAAGCACAGGAAAATCTGATTGCCTGTTTCAGGAAGGAATTGCAGGATTCTGAAGAAAAGACCCGGATACAGAAAAATGAAATCCATCAGAAACAGAATGATGTAAACTGCAGGATTGCACATACTATCTATGAAAAAATGTCCGAAGAAATCTATGAACTGATGGATGAAGAGACTTTTCAGATTCAGAATCGAAACATGGCAGGAATGGAAAAGGACATGCTGGAACGTGAGAAAAAGGAAGCAGAGCACCTGATCCATATATACCATTGTTCAAAAAAACAGGAAGAAATACAGGAGTATGCAGATGAAATTGCACTGATACAGGAGAAGATCGCACTTACAAATGACCGGAACAAAGACCTTACGCCGGAGCGCTATAGACTCGGCGGCATCCTGAGGTCGTATTATGAAGAATGCATGAAGGCACAGCAGGATGTCATAAAGGACACAGAATCTGAAATAGAAGAAAACAGACTGAAACAGAAAGAATATAAAGATAAAACAAACATACTTTCCGGGGAAGAGCTGGAATTAAGAGACAGCATCAGCCGCTTACAAGAGACAGCCCGTATTTTTGACATTGTGGAAAACAAATTTAACAAAAGATATCAGGAACAGTTGGCCAGAAATATTGTAGGAGAATATGATTCCGGTTTGTTAGAAATAAAAAAAGATTTATATGAAAAAGAACTGGAAACATTAAAAAAGAAAGACCTGGAGCATAAGAGAGTGCTTGAGGAAAATAAAGAAAAAAATACAGCATGCCAGCGGTCATTGGAGGACAAAAGACAGCTTATACTGGAACGAAAACATGATGCAGAAAATCTGAAAACACGAATTACCGATTACGAATCACAGATTTCTGAACGCAGAAATATCATGAAATATTTCTCAATGAACCAGACTGAGGAATGGGATACCATTTCTGTGATATCTGCAGCAGATAAGAAAATCAAAGAAGTAGAACTGAATAAAAGGGAACTGGAAAAAGAAGAAGACATCCTGCAGAAAGAATGGAAAAAGCTGACGACAGGAAAAATACTGGAACTGGACCCTGAAATGGAACAGGCTTTTCATGATCTGGAAATCCATTATATTTATGGAATGGACTGGCTGAATAAGAATGGATACAGTCCGGCAGAGAATCAGAAGCTGGTAGAGAAGAATCCTTTTTTACCATATGCGCTTATTATGTCGGAGAAAGAGATGGCAAAGCTTGGAGAAAATAAACAGGATATTTATACGTCCTTTCCAATTCCTGTCATAGCAAGAGAACAATTGGAGAAATCCTCTTATCAGGCTGACAGCTGCGTTATTTCTTTGAATGGTATTCACTTCTTCGTTTTATTTAACGAGCAATTGCTTGATAAAGCAGAACTGCACAGAATGATCACACAAAAGGAAAAGGCACTCGGGAAAATCAGGGAGCAGATTCAGATCCGTACTGACGAGTATCGTGATTATGTGTCAAAACGTGAAAAAATCCAGATGCAGACCGTGACAAGGGAAAACTATCAAAATGCACTGACTGAAAGGGAAACGATACAGGAGCAGATACATAATCTTGAAAAAGAGTATATAGATAAAAAAGAAGAACTTGCAGACCTGCAAAAAAAGATACAGCAAAGTGAGAAGGAAATTCAGGAGGAAAGCAGACAACTGCTTACTCTATCTGACAAGGGAACAGATTTTGAAGAACTGGTAACGGAATATCAGAAGTATCTTGCTGCAAAGGACAGAAAAGAAACCTGCAAAAAGAAATTATCGCAGGTAGAAGAGAAAATAGATCAGTATACAAAATATTTGGATGATCTTGCAGAAAAACATAAGACATTGGAGCTGGAAAAGGGAGAACAAAACAGAAAACTGGATGAAATTTTACAGACAGCAAGTAAATATGCAGATTATGATAAACAGACCTTTACAGAAAAGGAAAAAGAAGAAATCCAACAGATCATCATCCGATATGACGCAATCACAACCAGACTTTCCATGCAGTTACAGGAGCTTATGGAGCAAAAAAATAAGCTCGCAGCAAAAGTACAAAAACTGACCAAAGAATTGGAAAAGTCTGCACAAAAGCATCAATTGGAAAAGAAAGACTGGCAGAATGTAAAATATCTTGAAGAAGAGGTTTTACATCAGGAGCAGATCATGCAGAAAAAAGAACTGGAATTTCATCAGAAGGAAAAAGTATGGAATGAAATCGATAAACAGATTGCAATTTTGCAGCATGCGATTTCTGAACATATGAAAATGATGCAGAACCAATGTGGCAAAGAAGAACTCCTACCCAAAGAAGAAATCCGGATAAAAGATTATGATGCAGATATCAGTCAATTGCAATATCAACTGGAACAATTGCTCAGTCAGCTTGATAAAGTAGAGGAACATTTAAAGAGCATTGGAGAAAATCTTACCTCGCTGATGGATTATGCTGATTTTGCCATAACAGATGATGCAGCATATCAGCCGGTAACTTCTGCCCTGAATGCGAAAGAACTTCGTGAATATAAAGGAACCATGCTGCGTGACTACAGACTCTTAAAAGACGAAAAGGAACGTAAACAGAACAAAGTAACAGAAGTGCTCAACCGCATGGCAAGAAAAACGGAGTATCAGGAAGATCATTACAGGAAGCCACTGGAGGCTATGCTTGCACTGACAGAGGATGCGGCACTTGTACGTTCACAACTGGATACGACACGTCTATCTTATAAAACATTGCTGGAGAAGCTGGAAGTGGATATTGTGCTTATTGAGCAGGAAAAGGAAAAGGTCACTGAACTGCTTGCGGACTATGTAGCAGAAGTACATCGGAATCTGAACAATATTGACAGTAATTCTACCATTACAGTCAGGGATAAAAGCCTCAAAATGCTGCGTATTGATTTACCTAAATGGGAAGAAAATGAATCTCAGTACCAGCTTCGATTGTCTGATTTTATGGATGAACTTACCCAAAAGGGAGTTTCTATCCTGGAGAAGAATGAGAATCCACAGGAATTGATCGGTGCAGTGCTTACAGTCAAAAACCTTTATGACAGTGTCGTTGGAATCGGCAATGTGCAGATTAAACTGTATAAGATCGAGGAACAGAGGGAATACCAGATTACCTGGAGTGAAGTGGCAAGAAATTCCGGCGGAGAGGGATTTTTATCCTCCTTTATCATTCTTACCAGCCTGCTTTATTATATGCGAAAGGATGAAAGTGATATCTTTGCCGAGCGTAATGAAGGAAAAGTACTGCTCATGGATAACCCGTTTGCCCAGACAAATGCCGCGCATTTACTGAAGCCGTTGATGGATATGGCAAAGAAAACAAATACGCAGTTGATTTGCCTGTCAGGTCTGGGAGGCGATTCTATCTATGGAAGATTTGATAACATTTATGTATTAAATCTGGTTAATGCAGGTTTCCGCGGCGGCATGCAATATCTGAAAGGCGAGCATACCAGAGGCAGTGAAGAAGAAACGCTGATTTCATCCAGAATCGAAGTGATCGGGCAGCAGAGCCTGTTGTTTTAATAGTTGGAAAAGAAATGGGGTAAACATAAACATGGCAAGAACGGTGGCAATCGGACTACAGGATTTTGGTGATCTGATACAAAAAGAATATTTCTATATAGATAAGACAGCCTTTATTAAAGAGTGGTGGGAAAACGGAGACAGCGTGACGCTGATCAACCGTCCACGCCGCTTTGGTAAGACACTGAACATGAGTATGGTGGAACAGTTCTTTTCCATTGACTATGCCAACAGAGGGGAACTGTTTGCCGGACTTTCCATATGGAAGGATGAGAAGTATAGAGAGTTACAGGGGACATATCCTGTGATAAGCCTGTCATTTGCCAACATAAAGGAAACGAATTTCACCAATACGAGGAAGAAAATATGTCAGCTTATAGCTGAGATTTATACAAATCACAGTTTTTTGCTCGATGGTTCGTCCCTTTCTGGGGGAGATAAGGATTTTTTTAGACACGTTACATCAGAAATGGATGATGTGGATGCTACAATGGCAATTCACTATTTATCCAAATTTCTCCATAGTTATTATGGCAAGAAGGTAATCATTCTGCTTGATGAATATGACACACCCATGCAGGAGGCATATGTGCATGGCTTTTGGGATGAACTGGTGGCATTTACAAGAAGCCTCTTTAACTCTGCATTCAAGACCAATCCATGGCTGGAACGTGCAATCATGACAGGGATTACAAGAGTCAGCAAAGAGTCAGTTTTTTCTGATTTGAACAATCTGGAAGTGGTCACCACTACCTCAGATAAATATGCGACATCTTTTGGCTTTACAGAGAAAGAAGTGTTTGCAGCCCTGAAAGAGTATGGACTCTCTGATAAAAAGGAGCAGGTAAAAAACTGGTATGACGGCTTTACCTTTGGAAGTTATACGGACATTTACAATCCATGGTCGATTTTAAATTTTCTCGATAAAGGAAAATTTACTACTTACTGGGCAAATACCAGTTCAAACAGCCTCGTAGGAACGCTTTTACGAGAAGGAAACCGTAAAGTAAAAGAGAAATTTGAACAACTGCTTCGCGGCGAAAAAATAGAGACTGCCATTGACGAGCAGATTGTATATAATCAGCTGGATACCAATAGTGAGGCAATCTGGAGTCTGCTGCTGGCAAGCGGCTATCTGAAGGTCATTTCCTATGATGATATGCAATATCTTGACTTAGGTGAGGAACAGACTTATATCCTGACACTGACGAATTATGAAGTAAGATGTATGTTTGAAAAAATGGTCCGGGGATGGTTTGGAGAGATCAAGGAAGACTATAATGACTTTGTGAAGGCATTGCTCCTTGGAGATGTGAAGGCAATGAATACCTATATGAACCGGGTAGCTCTTAATACCTTCAGCTATTTTGATACAGGAAAAAGACCATCAGGCGAAGAACCAGAGCGTTTTTACCATGGATTTATCCTTGGACTGCTGGTAGATTTGCAAAAAAAATATATCATTACGTCCAACAGGGAAAGTGGCTTTGGAAGATATGATGTGATGATTGAACCAAGAGAACCGCAAAAGGATGATGCTTATATCTTAGAATTCAAAGTGCACGATGCAGGGGACGAGGAAACTCTGCAGGATACTGTAAAAGCAGCACATTGCCAGATTGAGAAAAAGCAGTATGCCGCAGCCCTGATAGCAAAAGGCATTTCAGAAGAGTGCATCCATAGCTTCGGATTTGCCTTTGAGGGAAAAAAGGTGCTGATCGGATAATGAAGATATACATTACAATGTCAGCCCATGAACGTGCTCTAGTATAAAAATTCAGAAAAATTCAAAATTCTGTCGCAATTTACATAACAATGTGCTAAAATGATTACAAGTAGAAGGATTATTCCAAGGATTTAAGGGGATATATATGAGGAAGGCACAGAAAGAAGATATTCTGGACATGATCCAGACACTTCATGAAGCACATGAGGAAATCAAGAATCATATCGACAGGAACAATAACGTATCTGCACAGGATCTCCTGGCACAATGCCAGGAGTGCGCAGTCAGCATAGGGAATGCCATTGAAACAATGGAAAAAGAAGACTGCATTACCATTCCCTGCATACAGGCTTATTGCGACCTCGTTTATCAAATCTATGAAGCATTGCAGAACAATGCAGACTGCAATGCAAATAAAATCTACAAGAATCTCAAGAAACAGCTCCTTCGAATCGAAAACAGTGTCAAGAACGATATCCCTGTCCGTAAGGAAGTTGTATTCTTTCCATATAAAGCATC
>CAYRAW010000200.1:0-5898 GCA_964422225.1 uncultured Roseburia sp. | reverse complement strand
GCCCTTCAGGAAGCAGCGCAGATCATCACGGAATCTTCCGTTCCACTCCGACCATCGATTCCACGCCGGGAAACTTCCAACCTGATAAAGTCCGCCTGCATCCCACGCTTCCGCGATCAGTTTCACTTTACCCAGAATGGGGTCAAATGCCAGGCTCTGTAAAATAGGAGGTTTGCTCATTGGAGAACCGTCTTCATTTCGTCCCATAATAGAGGCAAGATCAAATCGAAATCCATCGATCCTATATGAAATCACCCAATAACGCAGGCAATCCAATATAAATTGCTGCACAATAGGATGATTGCAATTCATAACGTTACCACAACCACTGAAGTTATAATACTGTCCATCCGGTGTCAGCATATAGTAAATATTGTTGTCTATTCCTTTAAAGCAGAAAGAAGGTCCCATTTCATTCCCTTCTGCAGTATGATTGAATACAACATCCAGGATCACTTCTATTCCATTTATATGAAGTTCACGAACAAGATTACGAAGTTCATTTCCCTCTCTGTTAAATTCCAGTGCTGAAGCATAGCTGGTATTGGGTGCAAAGAAACATACCGGATTATAACCCCAGTAATTATAAAGCTTGCTGCCCTCATAATTTCTCACGTCTTCCATTTCGTCAAATTCAAAAATCGGCATCAGTTCAATAGCATTTACTCCCAGTTCAACGAGATATGGAATTTTTTCACGTATTCCTTCAAAAGTACCTTTGTGCTCTACCCCAGAGGATTCATGCATTGTAAATCCCCTTACATGCATTTCATAAATGATCATATCCTTTGGTTCACGGCTGGGCTGCATATAATCTCCCCAGTCATAATCATCATCTACCACACGTGCTTTATAGAAATGATCTTTTCTGGTTATTTTCTCCCCCCATTTGCTCTGTCCGGTTACAGCTCTTGCATACGGATCAAGAATATAATTGTTTTTATCAAATAATAATCCTTTTCTCGGATCATATTCTCCATCGAATTGGTATGCATACTCGAATTCCATGGGGTTCAGTCCAAAAACGACCATAGCATAGGTGTTACCGATCCGATAAGATTCCGGAAAGGGGATAACCGCAAAAGGATCGTCCTCCATTCGGTGAAACAGACACAGACTACACGCGGTCGCACCATATGAATGTACTGTAAAATTAATACCACCTTCTACAACAGATGCGCCATTACGCAGATAGAATCCGGGTCTGACCTGATATCCACTTACAACATCTGTAGGTGCATAATATTTTCTTGCAAAAAAAGACTCTTCATAATCCATTATTTATTCCTCCCTCTCACAACTCATCTTTATTTTACTTCAAATCAGCCACAGCCGCAATATGGTTTACCATAAAATGTGTTCTTCAAATAATACCCAAAGCACTTGTTATCGGAAAGTCAAGTCTGCTTCACTATAAAAATACCGGACAAACTGGATTTTTGTCCAACCTGTCCGGTATTTTATATGTATTGAAAAACTTACATGATATCCTGATTTCTGACGCCATCCATATCATCGAAGTCCTGATTCTCGCCTACCATGCCCCAGATGAATGTGTATGCACGGCTGCCGCTGCCTGAATGGATCGACCAGCTGGGAGAAATAACAGCCTGTTCGTTGCGCATTACGATATGTCTGGTTTCCTGAGGTTCCCCCATGTAGTGCATTACGAATGCATCTTCCGGCATATCGAAATACAGATATACTTCCATACGTCTGTCATGCGTATGACAGGGCATTGTATTCCATACACTGCCCGGTTTCAGTGCCGTCATACCCATAACAAGCTGGCAGCTCTCTACCTGTCCCGGCAGGATATATTTGTTAATTACTCTGTGGTTTGCATCTTCCAGGCATCCAAGCTCAACTTTGTTCTCATCCTTGATGATCACAACATCCTCTGAAGGAGTTCCCTGAGGTTTGATAAGCTTCGTAGGATATGCCTTATGTGCGGGTGCACTGTTCAGGTAAAATTTAGCAGGATCGGAAGGATCTGCAGATGCAAAAGTAATATCTTTGGAACCCATACCAATATACATGCCTTCCTTATGGCCTACTTCATAAATCTTACCATCAATTGTAATTGTACCTGCCGGCCCGATATTGATGACACCGAGCTCTCTTCTCTGACAGAAATATTCTGCACGAAGTTCATCACCTGCTGTTAATTTTATGGGTTCAACCGGAACAGCCGAACCTGTAATAATACGGTCAATATGGCTGTATACCAATTTGATCTCACCCTTTTTAAAAAGGTCATCAATTAAAAATTCTTCTCTCAATCTCTGTGTTGTGTAATACTTCACGTCCTTGGGTGAAGCTGCTGTACGAAGTTCCATAATCTCTACCTTCCTTTATCAATTATTATCTTATCCGTCCATGCATGTCAGCCACGCATTCTTTGTAAACGCTTTCATTTTACTCCATTCTATAGAAAGAGTCAATAAAAGATTATTAGTTTAGTGCTTGATTTTCAGAGACTTTCATAGTACAATTTATGTGATTTATGGTAGTGCTTACATAATTATTTTCACGGTACACACAAAGTACCTTAGTTAGTTTACATATGAAGCCCATGAGTCAGAAAGGACAATACTCATGACGATATATGATGTTTCTGAAAAAGCAGGCGTATCTATTGCGACCGTATCCAGAGTCCTCAATGGTTCTGAAAATGTCAGTGCCGAAACCCGTAAAAAGGTACTTGCCGTGATCGAAGCCTGTGATTACACTCCAAATGCCTTTGCCAGAGGGCTGGGTCTTAATTCCATGAATACGATCGGCATCCTGTGTGCTGATTCTTCTGACCTGTATCTTGCCAATGCCGTATATCACATTGAACAGGAACTGAGAGCAAATAATTATAACTGTATTTTGTGCTGTACAGGCTATAAGCTGGAAGACAAGCAGAAATACCTGAATCTTCTTGTAAATAAGAAAGTAGACAGTGTCGTGCTTGTTGGTTCTAACTTCATATCCTCTACTGACAAAGAGAATGACTATATTCGTGAAGCGGCAAAAGAAGTGCCCATTCTTCTTTTAAACGCAGATTTTGATTATGAAAATGTATACTGCAGTTTATGCGATGACTTTAAATCCACACTGCAGGCCACTTCCTATATTCTGGACACAGGTATTGAAGATATTCTGTATCTGTATAACTCCAAATCCTACTCTGCCCTGCGTAAATTATCAGGTTATCAGAGCGCACTGACACAGCGCGGCATTGCACTGCGTATGGAATATATGCAGTATTTCCCCGGAAGCCATGCCAACCTTCCCGCAATTGCTGATTTTCTTGCCAGCCTTGATCCACAGATCAAGTATCGTGCAGTTGTTGCAGCCGATGACAATTTAGCGATCGGAGCAATTAAATATGCTCACAAGAAAGGATTATCCATTCCTGATGACTTGTCTGTTATCGGGTATAATAATTCTATCTTAAGTACCTGCTGTGAGCCTGAACTTACCAGTGTAGATAATCGTCTGGAAACATTATGCCACCATATCGTATCTACTTTGATCGGTATTCTGGATAATCGTGAGATGCCGCAGAAAGTTATCTTTTCCGGCGAACTGATAAAAAGAGGTACAACGCTTTCATAAGTGCACCTTTTCTTATATAACTATTTAAATGTAATTAATTAGGAGGCAAACCCATGAAAAATTTTATGGATAAGGATTTCCTGCTGCAGACAGAAACTGCAAGCAACCTTTTTCACAACTATGCTGAAAAGACACCTATTCTTGACTACCACTGCCACATCAATCCTGCTGAAATAGCAAATGATCGTAAATTTGACAATATTACGCAGGTATGGTTAGGTGGCGACCACTACAAGTGGCGTTTCATGCGTTCCTGCGGTGTAGATGAAAAGTTCATTACAGGAGACGCTTCCGATAAGGAGAAGTTCTTCAAATGGGCTGAATGCGTTGGCAAAGCGATCGGTAATCCGCTGTATCACTGGACACACCTTGAATTACAGCGTTACTTCGGCTATAACGGTATTCTGAACAAAAACACGGCAGAAGAAGTCTGGAATCTGTGCAATGCTAAATTAAAGGAAGACAGTATGAGCGTTCGTGGACTGATCAAGCAGTCTAATGTTACTCTGATCTGTACTACTGATGATCCTGTAGATTCTCTTGAATATCATAAACAGCTTGCCGAGGACAATACTTTCGATGTACAGGTTCTTCCTGCATGGCGTCCTGACAAGGCTATGAATATTGAAAAGCCTGACTACCCTGCTTACCTTGAGAAATTATCCTCTGTAAGTGGTGTATCTATCCATACATTTGCAGATTTAAAAGAAGCTCTTTTAAAGAGACTTGACTTTTTCGCATCTATGGGCTGCTCTGTATCTGACCATGCTTTGGAATATGTTATGTACCAGCCTGCTACAGACGCTCAGATCGAAGCAATCTTTGCCAAGAGACTTGGCGGTTCTGATATTACAAGAGAAGAAGAATTACAGTTCAAAACTGCATTCATGCTCTTTGTTGGCAAACAGTATCACAGACTGAACTGGGTAATGCAGCTTCACTATGGCTGCAAGCGTGATAACAACACATTACGCTATGACCAGTTAGGACCGGATACCGGTTATGACTGCATCAATAACTACGCTCCTTCTGCTCAGCTTGCAGATTTCCTGAATGCACTGATCACAACTGATGAGCTTCCAAAGACTATTATCTACAGTCTGAATCCTAACGATAATCAGGCGATCGGTACTATCCTTGGATGTTTCCAGGATTCCTCCGCATGCGCCAAGATCCAGCAAGGCAGTGCATGGTGGTTCAATGATCACAAGACCGGTATGCAGGATCAGATGATCTCTCTTGCTAACCTGGGTAATTTATCCGGATTCGTAGGTATGTTGACAGACTCCCGTAGTTTTCTCTCCTACACCAGACATGAATATTTCAGAAGAATCATGTGCAACCTGGTAGGCGGCTGGGTAGAGAATGGAGAATTTCCTGCTGATATGGAAACTCTGGAAGAAATCGTTAAGGGTATCTCCTACAACAACGCTGTAAAATACTTTGGTTTTGATTTAAAGACAGTTTGATCATTATTAATTCATATATATTATTATCCCTCATTATCATTTTGTGTGGTAATGGGGGATTTAATTTGCTATAATGTAGGTACTAAAATTTGAAAGGCATGGTTATTAATATGAAAAGTAAAAAAAGTAATTTCAGTGGCTCGATCGGTTTTGTACTTGCTGCTGCCGGAAGTGCTGTCGGTGTAGGTAATATATGGCGTTTTCCATATCTGTGCGCCAAAGATGGGGGCGGACTGTTTCTGCTCATTTATCTGGTCTTAGTGCTTACTTTCGGTTTCGTACTTCTGACAACCGATGTGGCAATCGGACGCCGAACGAAACAAAATGCACTTAACGCTTATGCTACCCTGCATAAAAAATGGCGTTTTCTTGGCTATCTGACCTTTCTGGTTCCAGCATTGATCATGACTTATTATTCAGTGATCGGTGGATGGATTCTGAAATATCTGTATGTATACATGATCTCCAATGGTACTGATGCTGCAAAGGACGGATATTTTATATCTTTTATTACTTCGAAAGCATCTCCTATTGTTTTCATGTTAATTTTTTTATCCATTACTGCGTGGATTGTTTTCTGTGGTGTTGAAAAGGGAATTGAGAAATTTTCCAAAATCATTATGCCAGGTCTGATCCTGCTGATTCTCGTCATTGCTGTCTTTTCACTGACTCTGTCTCATGAAAACGATGACGGCACTGTACGAACCGGAATTCAGGGTCTTATGGTATACCTGCGCCCAGATTTTACCGGTCTGACAGTCAAACGTTTTCTGGAAATTTTATTAGATGCCATGAGTCAGTTATTCTTTTCTCTGAGTGTATC
>CAYRAW010000199.1:0-5909 GCA_964422225.1 uncultured Roseburia sp. | reverse complement strand
CAGCAGTGATGCTTAGTCTGAACGGAAAAGAATCAGACGAGGAGCTGGATGAGATATTTGCCATGCAGAAGTTGAATGAGCATTTAAAAAAGGCATATTATCCATATGGAATTCCTGCAGTATCGGATACCCTTTCCAACACATGTTATCCGCCGGGAAAGGTATATTCATCTGTTGGCGTGATCGCAATGGGAGCTTCTACAGGCGGGACAGAAGCGATATATCAGGTGGTAAAGGAGTTCAGAAAAGACATTCCTGGTATTGTCATGGTGCAGCACATGCCCCCCGGATTTACACAGATGTATGCACAACGCCTGAATCAGGAGTGTGAAATAGATGCAAGGGAAGCCGTTACAGGAGATATTGTACGCAGGGGACAGGTATTGCTCGCA
Organism: uncultured Roseburia sp.; assembly: GCA_964422225.1. Lineage (GTDB taxonomy): Bacteria > Bacillota > Clostridia > Lachnospirales > Lachnospiraceae > COE1. The sequence continues at coordinate 5,517 of CAYRAW010000199.1, read as the reverse complement.
CCCGGAGATAAACAGATGAGGCTGGTCAAAATAAATGGTGTGTATCAGGTAGAATGCAGAGTAGGTCCCAAGGTAAGTGGACATTGTCCTTCCGTTGACGTTTTGTTTGAATCGGTTGCCCAAACTGCGGGAAAGGATGCCATAGGTGTCCTGATGACCGGTATGGGCAGAGATGGGGCACAGGGACTATACCAGATGCACAATGCAGGGGCAGTCACGATAGGTCAGGATGAGAAAAGCTGTGTCGTATATGGAATGCCAAAAGTCGCTTATGACATGGGGGCAGTTACCTATCAGGTTCCTTTGGAACAAATTGCACAGAAATTATATTATATACTGGATAAGAAAGGATGAATAAAGATATGAGGATATTGATTGCGGAGGATGATTTTGCCAGCAGAAAGTTGTTATTGAAGTTTATGTCCGTTTATGGAGAGTGTGATGTTACTGTAGACGGAATGGAAGCCATTGATGCATATCTGATGTCTCTGGAAGAGAATGATCCCTATGACCTGATCTGTCTGGATGTCATGATGCCTGTCATGGATGGCTATCAGGCACTTAAGAATATCCGTGATATTGAAAGGGAACATGGGATCAGTGAAGATAAGTCTGCCAGGATCATTATGACAACGGCTCTTAATGAGGAGAAAAATGTAAAAAAAGCATTTGAATTAGGCTGTACCGTATATTGTGCAAAGCCAATTGATATGGAAAAATTAAAGAGTACTTTACAGAAACTTGGATTAATAGAGTGATGAATGGGGGATTCACCTTATGGAAGAAAATATGGAGGAATTAAGCCAGGAAGAGGCACTTCTGGAAGAAGAGGATATCAGACAGGGAAAATATATGACCTTTGAAATAGGCAGGGATACATTTGGTGTAGAATTAAAGTATGTCAACGAGATCATTCAGATGCAGCCCGTTACGCCAATACCGGAGGTGGAGCCTTTTATTAAAGGGCTGATCAATCTAAGAGGTAAGATCATACCCGTCATTGACGTGGCGAACCGTTTTGAACAGGAGTCAGAACCGTATAATGACAGAACCTGTGTAATTGTAATAGAGGTCAGGGGAATTGAAGTTGGATTGATCATTAACACTATTGCGCAGGTAGTTTCGATAGAAGAAGATGATATTCTGCCACCACCGGTGACTTCACATGGAATGTCTGCACAAAATAAGTTTATCAGAGGAATCGGCAAGACGGAGGACGGGGTGAAACTTTTACTTGATCCGGTGAAATTGCTGAGTGATGATGCACTTGATTTTATTGATAAACAGGAAAATGAAGAAGAGGAATAGCTTATGCCAGGTAAGGAACCACTGTTTCATTTTGTATTAAATCACAGTCAGGAACTGATATTCCGTTATGACAGTTACGGATATATCAATTATGCTAATGAACGTGCCATAAATCTTACAGGATATACGCAGGATGAACTGATGGGCAGCTATATAGGCACGTTATTTAAAGATGTCTATTGTATCGTGGATCATCATGTGGCATTAGCGGATGAATATCGTGATAAAGAGGAAATAGAGACTTTTGTATATAGAAAGAACCGGACCTGTTTTCCTGTCATTATGACTACGGCATCCATTATATATGAGAGTGAAGTTTTTCATTTCTGTATGCTTATAGATATGACCAGTTATAAGGAAAGTTTACGCAAACTCGAAGATAAGACAGAGGAAGTTAAGAATTCCATACATGCAAGGGATTCCTTTGTTGCGAGTGTGACGCATGAACTTAGAACTCCGGTCAATGGAATTAAAGGAAATACAGAACTTCTTATGGAACAGGAGCATGATCTGCAGAAACTTGGAACACTGAAAATGATACTGGATTCCTGCACTACTATGGAGGGGATCATTAATAATATTCTGGATTTTTCCAAACTGCAGGCAGGAAAGTTCCAGATAGAGGAGAAGCCTTTCTCGTTCAGGGAATTTATGGAACGTAAAGAAAAAGAGTTCTCGGTAATGGCAATGCGTAAGGGACTAAGGCTCACTGTGAATGTGGCTGAAGACGTGCCGGATAAGCTCATCGGGGATGAACTGCGGCTTACTCAGATATTAAATAATCTGGTTTCCAATGCTGTGAAATTCACAGCACAAGGCTATATTGGAATTGAAGTTACCAAGAATACCCAGATACAGGATGAGGTAGAGCTTTTCTTTGTGGTGGCTGATACAGGAATTGGCATTTCAAAAGAAGATAAGGATAAATTGTTCAAGAGCTTTACTCAGGTTGATGCATCGATAACCAGAAAGTATGGGGGCACCGGACTGGGTCTTTCCATTACCAAAGAACTGGTCAATATGATGCATGGTGATATCTGGGCAGAGGGTGAAAAGGGCAGAGGTACCACATTTTCTTTTACCATACATCTCAAAAGCCAGGATATGTGGGAACAGGAGAAAACGGAGAGTGCTCAAATATATACTGAGGGAATTCCATTGTCCGGTAAGATGGAAGTAGAACGTGAACTGATGTATGAGTTTGGCGGAGAAATCAATGAGAGGGAACTTCGCAGTAATTTTGGAAAAATGAATTTAAGTGCAGACATGGGGAACTGGTATAAAGCAGAAAATTATGCGGCAATGGTCAAACAGCTTTTGCAGGAGAGCTCCAAAGAACTGCAGCGGGCAGTATTACGTATGGAAATGGCAGTCAGAAAGTCTGATTACGATAAATTCAGGCTGTGCGCTGAGGATGTCAAAAAATTGCTGATAAAAGAATGGGAGCAGGTGAGAATGAATGGAAAACAGGATGGAGAAGGAGAAAATTAAAATACTCATCGTGGATGACGTAGAAGTCAACCTGATCATTCTGGAAGAAATTATAAAAAACATGGGATACTGTGCAGTGACGGCATTAAGTGTTGCAGATGCGATAGAGCTTTTAAAAGATACGGAGAATTTACCTAAAATTATTTTGTCAGATATTTCCATGCCGGATATTGACGGTTTTTCTTTCTGCATGATGTTAAAGAAGAATCCATATACCAGAGATATTCCGATAATCTTTATCTCGGCAATGGATCAGGCAGCAGACAGAAGTCAGGGCTTTGAGCTGGGAGCTGTGGATTATATCAATAAACCGTTTGACAGAACAGAAGTTGAACTGCGGATCAATACCCATCTTAAAATATATATGCTGCAAAAAGAGTTAGAGGAAAATAACCACAGACTTAGCAGAATCGTTACCAGACATATGGAAAAAATGCATAAAGAGCAGAAAAATATTATGATCGCACTTGCCAGGCTGGTAGAACTGAAGGAAGAAATGGCAAGTGATGAGAAACGGGGCAATAATCATTATTCCAATGTTCCGTATAATAGTAGGATATTGGCCCAGGGAATGCAGTTCTCACCACGTTTTGAGAAAGAGATCGATGATAATTTCATTGATACGATAGAATCCTCATCTGCTTTGCATGATATTGGCAAAATTATGATTCCTGATTATATTTTGTTAAAAAAAGGCAAACTATCGCAGGAAGAAAAGAAAATCGTGTATACACATACGACACTTGGCGCTAAAATGTTAAGCGATATTTATGAGAACGTGGAGCATAATGATTTCATAGATATGGCGATCAATATTGCTCATTATCACCATGAGAACTGGGACGGAACAGGTTATCCCTGTGGATTGAAAGGAACAGAGATTCCGTTATCGGCAAGAATCGTTAAAGTGGTAGATGTATACGATGCCATGGTCAATGAAAGACCATACAAAAGTAGAATTCCGGTCAATGAAGCATTAAAGTGGATAGAAAATGGAGCGGGAAAGTATTTTGATCCTGATATTATCCGGATATTTATGAAAATTCATCGAAATTTTATAGAAGGACCTGATCCTTATCAGTAAAAAAATACCACTTATAAAAAAATACTGTTCGTAAATACTAGGAGTAAGATAAGTGATACACACAAGCACTTATCTTTGAAGATAGATAGCAAAAAACGAATAGTATTATTTATGGAGGTAACAAATATGTCATCACAGAGCAGATCTAACAGAGTAGAAGTTCCTGAAGCAAAAGCAGCTATGGATAAGTTTAAAACAGAGGTAGCTTCCGAGTTGGGCGTTAACTTAAAGGAAGGTTATAACGGCGATTTAACATCCAGAGAAGCAGGATCTATCGGTGGCGAGATGGTCAGAAGAATGGTCAAGAGCTACGAAGAATCCATTAAATAAGTAACACAATATTCCAAAAGGCGGTTGTAAATTTTACAACCGCCTTTTTGGTGTGGCTTGCAGTTTGTGTCACATTAGCTGCGAGAATCTTTTATGATAGCATGATCCAGCAGAAAATCTTTCCATACACTGTAGTATTGTGCTTTGATATGAACCTGATCCCAGGTATAGGAGGAAATTAAAGCACCGTCTTTACACAGACTGCTTTCATTAATATCAACATAGAAGATATCCTTCTGATCAGCAAGTGTGGCGATCAGTTCATTACGTTCACGGATATTGTCATTTGTAACACTTTGCTCATGGTCAGATTTCTCTTTGGTAACCAGAAGGTTCCCCTCAATAAATATCAATGCCTTGGGCTGCAACTGACGGATCGTGGATACTACGTCACGATAGCGTTCATAGAAACTTTGTGCAGTACCGGTGCCGCACTCATTGATGCCTACCATCAGATAGACTTTGCCAAACTGATGGGTACTAAGCACTTCTTTAACAGAAGTCTTTTTATTATCATATGTAATTTTCGGCTTGTCAAAATCATAAATAGAAAGAGATGTTTTGCATAAAAAAGTCGCATTTTTAATCCCTGAGAATTCGCTGATGCCTACTGTACGGGAATCTCCGATAAATACGGCATCTGAAAAATAATCATCTGTAGCAGTAGTAAAAGTCAGCGCTTTGGATTCATCCTGCAATGAAGCCTGTGCTGCGTCTTTGGCTGCCTGCTGCTGTCTGGCTAACAGGTCATTCATTTCCTTGCTGCGTTTGTGCTGAATATCAGCATAATAAGAATGATCAGCAGAGGATTTATGGTGTGAGACCGGAACGGAACCACCATTGGCTGCCAACATATGAATTGCCTGATTCCCCAGATCTGTCAAAAGTCCGTCATGAATTCCCTGCATTGCTGTAGCAAGAGTTGGTCTGGAAGGTGATAATGCTTCTTTATTATGATAATAAGTCTGATTCCAGTAAGAACCCAGCAGAGTAAACAGCAGACTGGAAAGCAGCAACGAGAAGGTCAGCAGATAAGGTCTGTCATGTTTCATGCAAATACCTCCTAAAATCTGAAATACAGGAAAGGATTGTTCATACCGATGGCAAGGTAGTATACAGCATACCAGAAGATACCAAGGGCAGCGATCACGCCCCAGACTGTATTCTTAAATTTGTTTATCAGTTTCTCTGGCAGAGCTGTACAGAAAATCAGGCACAGAACCAGAAGAAAACCATAATCTTTTAAATATTTTACAAAATCCTGGCTGTTGAGAGTATTGCCGATCCCGAAGAAAGGAAACAGT
>CAYRAW010000198.1:0-5931 GCA_964422225.1 uncultured Roseburia sp. | reverse complement strand
TAATTGCAAGTTTTCTTATATATTATGCAAAATGATTATGGCAGATGGACGCATGCCGGTCTAATCTATGAAGTTGGAATTATAGTTGCTATGATATTTATGAAAGATAAAAATGTTCTGGAAGGCACAAGAAGGTACATGTCTTGTGTAAAATCACACAAATGGTATTATGCTACATTGATTGCATATGCCGGAATATGCGGTGCTTTCGATCAAAATTTGATTAATTCCATAGTTTCAACAATTGAGCAGACCATATGGAAAGTAATTTATGCTTTTGCATAAAAGAGGACTATAGGATATTATATGATAAATATAAGAAAACTTGCAATTATCTCATTAAATACAGAAAAGAAGAACTTAAGTAAATACTACAATTCCCAGGCAGAAGGTCTGGCAAAAGCATTCGCCAAGTCAGGACATGATGTAGAAGTGTATCACCTCATTCCTGATCTGGATGGAGAAAGAGAAGAAATAGAACATGATGGTATCAAAAGTATTTATTTGAAGACAAAACATATAGGAAAACATGCATTGCCTGATTATACCGGACTGAACGCAGATAGAGAGTGTTACATTACGGCATCAGATAACTATATCGCATTGCGCAGATTCTTTAAATGGTGCAGGAAAAATCATATCTTATGTCTGCCGTACATTGGAGTTATCAGAAGCAATAATGCTTCAGGCTGGAAGAAGAAAATAGTAGATTTATTTTGTGATAACACGTGGTTTTATAAAAAGTATCCCACTGTTGTGAAAACCCCTGCTTTAGCTGAACAATTAAGAGCATTAGGTGCAGGAGACAATGTAAAAATAATTCCTGTAGGACTGGATGAAAGTATTTTAAAACAGGATTATGCGGCTTATGATATAAATAAACTAAAGGAAAAATGGGGATATCATTCAGAAAATAAAGTGCTGCTGTTTATCGGACGAATGACAAACGAAAAACAGCCGCTCAAAATGGTAGAGATCTTCCAACAACTATACGCACAGGACAATCATTACAGGTTACTGATGATTGGACAAGGAGAACTGTTAGAGCAGGTAAAACAGAGCATTTCACAGAAATCACTTGGGGCTGTCGTATCAATCATGGAAAAGATAGAAAACAGCAATATTTGGGAAGCGTATCGGATAGCATATGCCTATGTGAATTTAAATGAGCATGAGATCTTTGGTATGTCAATTTTGGAAGCCATGTTCTATGAATGCCCGGTAGTTGCCTTGAAAGCACCAGGGCCTGATTATATCATGGAACATGGAAACTATGGATTTTTGTGTAGCTATGCAATGGACATCTGCAGCAGACTGGAATCTGCCTGTTTAAACAGCAATGTAGAAATATCCGGGAAACGAGTCAGGCAGAAGTTTATGTGGCAAGAAAGTGCAAAAACATTTGTAGACATAATAAATTTGCTTAATTGAAGGAATTGTAGTAATATCAATAACAGAAAGCCATTACTGAAGTAAGGATGGGAGAAGAAAATGGAAGTAAAATGCAATGTTTTAGATAGACAGTTTTTTCAATATCAGCAGGAATATGAAGAGGCAGCTTTACGAGTACTCCGTTCAGGCTGGTATGTGTTGGGTAATGAGGTAAAGCAATTTGAAGAAGAATTTGCAGCATTTACAGGCAGAAAGTATTGTGTTGGATTAAATTCCGGACTTGATGCACTGATTATGTCAGTAAGAGCACTTGGAATAGGTCATGGAGATGAAGTCATTGTACAGGCAAATACCTATATTGCAACAGTCCTTGGCATTACAGAAAATGATGCGACACCTGTATTTGTAGAACCGGATGAATACTATAATATAGATGCTGATAAGATAGAGGCGGCAATCACAGACAAGACCAAGGCAATTATGGTAGTACATTTATATGGTCAGGCAAGCAATATGGATAAAATTGTCGGGATTTCCAAGAAATACAACTTACCGATCATTGAAGATTGTGCCCAGTCGCACGGCGCATGCTTTAATGGAAAAATGACAGGTTCTTTTGGTATTTCCGGTTGCTTTAGCTTCTATCCGACTAAAAATCTGGGGGCTTTTGGTGATGCCGGAGCTATTGTAACAGATGATAAGAATTTTGCAGATAGAATTCGCATGATGCGAAATTATGGTAGCAAAATTAAATATTATAATGAAATAGAAGGACTTAATTCCAGACTGGATGAGATGCAGGCAGCATTGCTGCGTGTGAAATTGACACACATAGATGAGCTGAATCAGGGAAGAGTAGTACTTGCTGACAGATATACAAAGGGAATCAAAAATGAACGTATTATCAAACCGGAAATTAGAGATGATGCCAGCAGTATATTCCACCAGTATGTGATCCGGTGTAAGGATAGAAATAATCTACAGAAATATCTGGAAGAACAGGGTATCCAGACACAGATTCATTATCCAGTACCACCACATCTGGCAGAATGCTATGAACGATTAGGGCATAAGAAGGGGGACTATCCTATTACAGAGCAATATGCAAATGAAGTACTGAGTCTGCCTATTTATACGGGTATGACATGGGAAGAACAGGATTATGTGATAGATAAACTAAATCAATTTTAATGATAAAAAACTATCCTGAATAATAAAATTTTGAAAAACATAAGTTAAGGAATATGTGATGATTACAAGAGAAGAATCATGTGTATTAAAAGCAATATCAATAATAGCTATTATTTTATGCCATTTTTGGGGATGGATATATCAACCTGAATTTATTTCTTTAATTGGAAAAAGTTTTTGCCAGACAGGAGTAGCAATGTTTCTGCTTCTATCCGGTTATGGGATTATGAGTTCTTATAAAACCAAGGGAATGATGAATTATTGGAAAAGAAGAATATATAAATTATATGTTCCTTTTTTCTTTGTTTCCATACCACAGTTACTTTTGGAAGTCTGGGAATATAGAAATAATATTGGTGATATGTATATTGCCTCTACATTTTTGTCTGCATTGGGTGTGTACCCTAACAACACATTGGATGGAACACTATGGTTTATGGCATTTATTCTTATGCAGTATTTGATTTTCTGGATTGCTTTTCGTTTTTTCAACAAGAAACGAGTGCAGTGGATTATCTTTTTAAGTGCAACATTTCTAGGGTATATTATTTTTAAAAAATATTTTACATGGGTCAGGGAGAATGATATTTATGGATTTTCATTTTGTATAGGTGCTATACTTTCACAAACTAATTTGCTGAAGGTATTAAGTCGAAAAAAGGATATTTTTATAACTTTTTGTAGTAGCATTTTATTTTATATATTGACTATACAATGGTATGATGTTGAACTAATACGGGTGTTTAATGGATTGATATTGATTTTACTAGAGATAATATTTGTACACACATTATTAATATATTTTTCATTAAAATTGAAAATATGCACATGGTTGGGAAAGATATCATATGAGTTGTATTTGACAGAGGGAATTTTCTTTTGGAATAAAATATTGTATGAATTAGCCGGGTATAATTATTGGGGACTGTTATTACATTTTTGTGTTATCATTGTTTTGTCAATAGTACTTCAGACAATAGAGAAATTTATTGGAAATACATTAATCAGTAAAATGAGTGTATGTAAATAATATTTAATCGAGTACAGATAAGAAAGGACAGATTAAAATGATAGAAGAATGCAGATTAATAGAATTTCCACAAAAAGGTGATGAGAGGGGACACCTTGTCATTGTAGAAGGCAATCAGGATATTCCTTTTGAGATCAAAAGGGTATTTTATATTTATGGTTCTGATAAAGATGTAGTACGCGGAAAACATGCTAATTATGATACAGAATTTGTCCTTATCAATGTAGCAGGTACTTCAAAGGTAAGAGTGACTGATGGCAGGAATGAGAAAATTTTTAATTTAGACAGACCTCATATTGGGATTTATTTACCTAAACTTGTATGGAAAGATATGTATGACTTCTCAGAGGATTCCGTGTTATTATGCCTTGCCAGTGAACATTATAATCCCAAAGAGTATATCAGAGACTATCAGGAATATTTACAGGTTATGAAAGGTTTAAAATAGGAAAGAATCATGCTGCGTAAATTAGAAGAAAAAGATGCTCCTTTTATGTTGGAATGGATGCATGACAAAGAGATTACTGTGGGCTTTCAGCGCCCTTTTTGGCAGGCAACACCGGAAACAGTTCTGTCATTTATCCAAAACAGTTTTGATGAGGAAAATCAGAATTTTGCATTTGTGAACGCTGAGGATGAGTATTTGGGAACTATCAGTTTAAAACATATATCTCACGTTAATGATAAGGCTGAATATGCAGTAGTTGCTAGAAAGTGTGCGCAGGGAACAGGAGCTGCTAAGAAGGCAACAGAAGAAATCATACGATACGCATTTGATGAATTGGGGTTACATAAAGTATATTTAAGCGTATTGGAAGAGAATGTCAGAGCACAGAAATTTTATGAAAAATGTGGTTTTGTAAAAGAAGGACTGGAAGTAGATGCTGTAAAGATAAATGGAGTATATTATAATCATATGTGGTATGGCATTGTAAATCAGAAATAAATGAGGAATAATAAATGATTTCAATTATCGTATTTTCAAAGGGACGTCCTATGCAGCTTCATGCATATCTGGAAAGTCTGTTAAAATTCTCAGATGTAAAGGAAGATCAGATTATAAAAGAGTTTGTCGCCAAGTTGACTAGATTTCCGAAACGTGTATACAGGCATTTTGAGAGTAAGAAGTACTTAACCGGTGGATATGAACAGAAACTATCTGTTTTAAATACGAATGAAACTTTAGAATTGCTCGAAAAAGAGCAGTTTAGTTTTTTGCGTTATGGTGATGGAGAAATTGCTATTATGCAGGGAAAATCCATTCCATTTCAGGAATATAATGTAGAGCTGGCACAAAAACTGAGAGAAATGCTTGTAACCAAAGATAGAGGAATAAAAGTCGGTATTCCCTATTATTATATGCATCCACTTGATTCTTTAAATGATTTTACAAAAAAATTTGCAAGGGCATTGCCGGTACAGAGAAGATTTTTATGTAAAAACTGCAGCAAAGATATTACCTATATAGATACTGCCTTAACGCAGGTATATCAGACTTATCAGGAATATGATTTTGACAATTACTATAAAAGAATGCAGAATTTACTAAAGGATAAAGATGTGACAGTTGTGTGCGGTGAAGGAGTACTGGATCGATTGGAACACAAGGCATTGGAAGTATGTCGTTCTGTTGAATATATCTATGCGCCAAGTATGAATGCATATACACAATATGATACTATTTTACAGCGGATAAAAAATACAGATAGAAATCGTCTGGTATGCGTGGTATTAGGTCCAACTGCCAAAGTATTAGTATATGATTTGGCAAAAGCAGGATATCAGGCATGGGATATGGGGCATTATTTCAAGGATTATGATGCATATCTCCGCAAAAGACCCAGAACAGGGGAAGAGATTGCAAAGTTTTATCAACCGGATTGAAAGATTTATTTGGGAGAGACAAAATGAAGAGATTAAGAGTTATAGATTTGATGTCTGATATCGGTGGTAGGTCTCTTGGATTTGAGAGAGCTGGTTGTGATGTTGTATTGGCCGTTGACTTCGATTTGAACTGTAAAGAAGTATATGAAAACGTTATACCACATCCTAATTTTCTCCTGTCGGATGTTACAGATTTAAAGGTGGAAGATTTTCCAAATGCTGATGTATTGGCATCAAGAATAGCCCCATCGGCGATAGACAGTGCGGAATCTGCATATTTTGAGATTGGTACAAGACAACATCTGGATATCATCTATAAGCTGAGACCTTCTTTTGTTATTACAGAAGCTTTTTTGTATTTTTTGCGATACAGGAAAGCTGCGTTTCAAAAAATATTAAATCAATATGATGATTTAGGATATAATGTTACCTGG
>CAYRAW010000197.1:0-5964 GCA_964422225.1 uncultured Roseburia sp. | reverse complement strand
TCTGATCAGCGGAACGGAAGGTTATCTGCCGGTAGATAAGACTACGATTCAGGACCCGTCGGCATCTTCAAGACTGGGAAGAAGTATTTATTTATTTGATGGGATCAACGTTTCCCTGAATAAGAACAGTACAGAACTGTACGTGGGAAGTTCTGAGACACTGACAGGTACTTCTTTTACAGATTCCAAAGAAGAAAATGGAGATGTAACCAAAGAATACAGCTACAAGACAGAATGGACATCTTCTAATACGGATGTGGTAACGGTAGACGGTGGCAAGGTAACTGCAAAATCAGCCGGAACTGCAACAATTACGTATACAGTTACAAAAAAGACAGTAACTACCACAAAACAGAGTACGACAGAGGAAACAGAAATCTCTACAGATGAACATGATGCTCTTTCTGATTCTGAAACCAAGGAGCAGGAGGTTAAGACAGAGGAAACCACCGAAACAAGTTCTGCAACCTGTACAGTTACGGTAAAAGCAGTAGCGATCAAATCAGCATCCTTTGAGATCACCAGATCAGCAGATGCCTGTAACGTGGGGCAGACGGTCACGGTAAAACCTTCCAAGCTGGTGTATACAAAGAATGATGGTTCTACAGAGACTAAAACAGACAGTTTTCCAACGGTAAACTGGAGCAGCTCGGATAAGGCGATTGCGACAGTGGATGCCAATGGTACAGTAACTGGTGTGAAAGCCGGTAAGGTAACGATCACTGGTCAGATTACAGGAGTAAAAGATGCCGATGGTAATGAACTTACGATCAAGGCAACGACAGAAGTGACGATCAACGCCGCTGCAGCATTAACCCTGACACTGGATAGAACAGAAGCATGGATTGGTGTTGGCAAGAATACAACATTAGTTGCTACGGTGGCAAATTATAAGTCAGATAATGGTGTAACATGGGCAACTTCAGACAAGACTGTGGCAACAGTAGATGAAAAAGGTGTTGTAACCGGTGTGAAAGCCGGAAGTGCCAAAATTACAGCAACAACAAAGGAAAAGGATGCATCGGGCAAGAATCTGACTGCAACCTGTGTGGTAACGGTCAATAGTGATGCAACGAGTGATACCACCACCAAATTAAAAGATAAAAATGGTAACCAGATTTATGTAAAGGATTCAGATGGTTCCTACAGAGAAGCTGTTTATGCAGATTATTTTACTGCAAGTGAATTTTATATTAAGACTGAGGGACAATATGCCTATACAGGCTGGCAGACTATTAATGGCAGAACCTATTATTATGATAAGAGCGGTAAGCCTGTGACCGGAGCACAGATCATACAGGGTGTTACTTACAACTTTGGCAGTGATGGTGCAATCCAGACAACGGTGAACGGTTCCAAGTTCGGTATTGATATTTCCAGACATAATGGAAAGATCGACTGGAATGCTGTGAAGAGTTCCGGCGTAGATTATGTCATTATACGTTGTGGTTATCGTGGTTCCTCGTCAGGAGCTCTGATCACGGATCAGAATTTCCAGAGCAATATAAAAGGTGCTACAGCGGCAGGACTCAAGGTTGGTATCTATGTCTTCTCACAGGCGATTAATGAGGTTGAAGCAGTTAAGGAAGCCTCTCTGGCGGTTAGTCTTGCCAAGGGATATAAACTTACTTATCCGATTTTTATTGATACGGAATCCAGTGGAGGCAGAGCAGATAAGATTGACGTAGCGACCAGAACGGCAGTGGTCAATGCTTTCTGCCAGACTGTACAGAGCGCAGGCTATCAGGCTGGTATCTATGCATCCAAATCCTGGTTTGAGCAGAAGCTGAATATGGAGGCTGTGGGTAACTACAGAATATGGCTTGCACAGTATGCGGCAGCGCCTACTTACAGTGGCAGATATGATATGTGGCAGTACTCCAGCAAGGGTACGATCAGTGGAATCAATGGCAGAGTGGATCTGAATTTGAGCTATCTTGGCTATTAACTTGCTTTTTTTCCCTTTTCGATATAAAATGGGCGTTAGTATATAGTAAATTTACGGAGGAAAATTCTGAATGAAAACTTATTTGGTAACAGGCGGTGCAGGATTCATCGGTTCTAATTACATTCATTACATGTTCCGAAAATATGGGGATGATATCAGAATCATCAATGTGGATGTACTGACCTATGCAGGTAATCTGGAGAATTTGAAGGATATTGAGAGCAGAAGCAATTATACTTTTATCAAAGCAGACATTACAGACAAAGATGCAATTGCAAAGATTTTTGCAGAGAATGATATTGATAGAGTTGTGCATTTCGCAGCAGAGAGTCATGTAGACAGAAGTATCAGAAACCCGGAAGTATTTGTACAGACCAATGTACTGGGAACTGCAGTTATGCTTAACTGTGCAAAGGCAGCATGGGAACTTCCTGATGGCACTTTCAAGGAAGGTAAGAAGTTCTTACATGTTTCTACTGATGAAGTATATGGTTCACTGGAGAATGATGGAGAGTATTTCTATGAGACAACACCTTATGCACCTCATAGCCCATACTCAGCCAGCAAGGCATCTTCTGATATGCTGGTAAAGGCATATATGGATACTTACAAATTCCCGGCTAACATTACGAACTGTTCCAACAATTATGGACCTTATCAGTTCCCGGAGAAACTGATCCCGCTTATCATCAACAATGCACTTCATGGCAAGAAGCTTCCGGTATACGGAGATGGTAAGAATGTCCGTGACTGGCTTTTTGTAGAAGATCATGCCAAGGCAATTGATATGGTACAGGAAAAGGGCAGACTTTTTGAAACCTACAATGTAGGCGGACACAATGAGAAACAAAATATTGAAATTATCGAGATCATCATAGAAACCTTACAGGAAATGCTTCCGGATTCTGATCCCAGAAAGAAGCTGGTATCCAAAGATTTGATCACCTATGTGGAAGATCGTAAGGGACACGACAGAAGATATGCGATAGCGCCGGATAAGATCAAGGCTGAGATCGGCTGGGAGCCGGAAACAATGTTCAAAGATGGTATCAGACAGACGATCAAATGGTATTTTGACCATGAAGACTGGATGGAACATGTTACCAGTGGTGACTATCAGAAGTACTACGCAGAAATGTATCAATAATGTGAGAGGATAACGGGGACGTGAATGTCAGAAGTTTGGAGACAGCGCGTTCCCATTTGACGTGTCCGGAATAAATAAGGGAGGATGTAAAATGAAAGGAATTATTTTAGCAGGTGGCTCAGGAACCAGACTTTATCCTTTGACCAAAGCCATTTCCAAGCAGATCATGCCGGTATATGATAAGCCGATGATCTATTATCCATTATCAACATTAATGTTAGCAGGTATCAGAGATATCCTGATCATATCAACACCAAGAGATCTGCCTGTATTCCAGGAATTATTCGGTACAGGAGAACAGCTTGGACTTCATATGGAATATGCAGTGCAGGATCAGCCAAGAGGACTTGCAGATGCATTTATCATTGGTGAAAAATTTATTGGTACAGACAGTGTTGCACTGGTATTGGGTGATAATATCTTCTATGGACAGAGCTTTTCCAAGCTGCTTCGCAAGGTAGCTGCAAAGGAAAGTGGCGCTACTATTTTCGGATATTATGTAAGAGATCCGAGAGAATATGGCGTTGTAGAATTTGATGAGAATGGCAAGGCTATATCAATTGAAGAAAAGCCGGAGCATCCAAAGAGCAACTATGCAGTTCCGGGACTTTATTTCTATGATAATGACGTAGTGGAAATTGCAAAGAATGTGAAGCCGTCAGCCAGAGGTGAAATTGAGATCACCAGTATTAATAATGAGTATTTAAGAAGAGGTACTCTTACCGTTGAAACTATGGGAAGAGGTTTTGCATGGCTGGATACAGGTAATCATGATGCACTTCTGGATGCAGCAGATTTTGTATGTGCTTTCCAGAAAAGACAGGGCTTATATATTTCCTGTATTGAAGAGATCGCTTATAAGTGCGGTTATATTACCAAAGAACAGCTTTTAGAGCTGGCAAAACCGCTTATGAAGACAGAATATGGCAAATATCTGGTAGAGGTTGCGAATGGACTCTAAGATTAAAAGGCTTACAGTACTTGCAATGCTTGGCATCATGGTAGTAGTGGCAGCCATCATAGTAGTGTTTAACTATGACCGGTTCGTGACTGCGGGCAGTACAGCACAGGAGAAGCAGACACAGGAAGTACAGGAAAATGCTCTGGAAGAAGATGGTATGGTAAAGGACGCAGATCTGTCAGCCTTTTTAAAGGATGATACTTTCTTCGACCAGGAGAAAAATACATATGAAAAGCAGCAGGATCAGGAGGCTGCAGAAGGAGAGACACAGGTTTCCCTTCTTGCAACTTCTGTGGAGAAGGACATCCGTATTAAGGTAGTAGATGCAGATGGTAATCCGGTCGCAGGGTATCCTTTCGCACTGACAGTGAAAGACCTGGGAGATTTTCAGGATACAGATGAGGATGGAATGGTCTACATTGAAGGAGTGCGCCCGGGGCAATATGAGATTGACCTTACGGATGCAGGAGAATATGCATGTGCCTCTCCGACATTAGACGTTAGAGTCAAGGCGATCGTATCCTATACAACAATTGATGATATCTCTTATCTGATCCGTTCGGAGGAGGAAGTCAATGTTGCGGTGGAGGATACGGAGACTGATGAAGTAGATGGAGACGATACGCAGTATACGGCGCTTCTTGACATGCAGTCACAGGATAACCCTGTAGAATTGGGAATTGATGTCTCTAAATGGAATGGGGAGATTGACTGGGATGTAGTTAAGGCAGAAGGCGTAGATTATGCGATCATTCGCTGCGGCTACCGTGGTTCCAGTTCCGGATGGCTTATCGAGGATCCGTATTTCTGGCAGAATCTTCAGGGAGCGAAGAAAGCAGGGATCAAGGTAGGCATTTACTTCTTTACACAGGCAACGACTATGGTGGAAGCAGTGGAGGAAGCCAGTATGGTCGTTACACTGTTAGGAGGAGAAGCCATAGATTATCCTATATTTATAGATACGGAAGGCGCCGGAGGCAATGGTCGTGCAGATGGTCTGGATACAGATACGAGAACAATTGTATGTGAATCCTTCTGCAAGACGATAGAAAATGCAGGATATCAGGCAGGCGTATATGCAAGCTGTAACTGGTATCGGAACAATCTGAATATGGAGAAATTATCCGGTTATAAAATATGGCTGGCTGAATATCGTCAGACTCCACAGTATGAAGGCCACTACGATATGTGGCAGTACACATCAAGTGGCAGTGTTGCCGGTATTGAAGGCAGAGTTGATTTAAATGTCAGCTATCCGGGTGATAGTGCCCAATAAATATATAATTAGTATAGGAAGGATGAAATCATGGGAAAGATTACGGTCGAAACATGCGAAATAGAAGGATTAAAAATTATCACACCTACAGTTTTTGGGGATAACAGAGGTTATTTCATGGAAACCTATAATTATAATGATTTTAAAGAAGCGGGAATTGATCAGGTATTCGTACAGGACAATCAGTCTGCATCCAAGAAGGGTGTTCTGCGTGGATTACATTTTCAGAAGCAGTTTCCACAGGACAAGCTTGTGCGAGTTATCAAGGGTGAAGTATATGATGTTGCAGTAGATTTAAGAGAAGGCTCCAAGACGTATGGTAAGTGGTTTGGTGTTCTTCTGTCAGAAGAGAATAAGAAGCAGTTCTTTATCCCTAAGAACTTTGCACATGGATTCCTGGTATTATCTGATTATGCAGAGTTCTGTTATAAGTGTACTGATTTCTATCATCCAAATGATGAGGGCGGACTTCTCTGGAGCGATCCTGACATTGGAGTAGAATGGCCGATTCCGGAAGGTATGGAACTCACATTATCTGATAAGGATACTAAATGGGGCGGTATCAAGGAATTTAAAAGATAGGTAACGATACATGAAAAAGGGTTTATCCAAGACAACAAACAAAGTATTGG
>CAYRAW010000196.1:0-5966 GCA_964422225.1 uncultured Roseburia sp. | reverse complement strand
GGAGGATATAAGGAATGTTTACGAAGAGAAGCTGGGAAGGTTTTTATGATTCATTTATTGTAACAGGAGCCGTATTAGTAATTTTTGCTGTATTATTCATAAAAAACAAGGGAGGACAGGAATTACCGATTGCAGTTGGAATACTTATTCTGGGACTTGTACTTTTGGCATTTGGTGTGTATAGCAGAGTAAAAAGGTATCAGGAAACCCATGAAGATACAAACTATGAGATAGATCAGACCAAAGAATACATATTTACCATGCAGACATCGCAGGATCACATTGAAACAGTTAATAACTATTCCCAGATAGAGGAAGCTATTAAAAATCTGGATAAGATGAAACAGGGCTGCGTAGAGATAAAAATCCAGCCGCCTATGGGAGGAATCAAGCAGATAAATGTCTTTTACTGGGATAAGGATGCGTATGCGCATACATATATATTACAGGAAAGAGACAAAGGAGAAGGGTATTGGGTATGTACCTGCGATAAAGCAATCGGCGCATTAAATGATCTGAAGCAGTTATATGTAAAACATAAGCCAATAGAGTACAGATTATATCATAGGAAAGAAACGGAGGTGCGATAGGATGTCGACGGTATTTAACAGAATGCCGGATGAGGTACAGTTTATTATTATAACAGGTGCATTTATTGTTTTCCTGGTTGCAGCGATTCCTCATTCGTTTGAAAAGAAAGCATATAGGAATACCCCTTCGGTAAACTATGAAAAATATGAGGATCAGGCAGGGTATCCAGCGGGTGAAGGATTTACGGATATAAAGTCAGTAGCGGATATGGAAGAACTAAAAAACTTTACCATTACAGTAGATGTAAAAAATTTAACGCCCACACATAAATACAGATCCATTCTTGATAAATCCTATTATGGAAAAATAATGCGTCAGATACAGAACAGTACAGTACATGGTATTGGACAATACTACACGGTAGTGCTTGAAAGTGGAGAGAAAATCATAGTATTTGTGGATGATTTTGCAGTTGATATTCCCAAATCAGGAACTGTAACTCTGCCTGTTGCAAAAAAAATGTATATGAATACGATCAGTGATACATTTCGTGAAATACAGAAAGAACAGCAAATCTCAGAAGAGAATATAAGCTGGTATGTAGATACAACCGGTAACTGGAGAAAAAGCGAACAGGCCAAGACAATAGAGGGCAGTCGGTTCCGGGTCGGATTATTAACATTTGTGCTTGTAGCTGTGATAGAATCAATTTTATTTGCATTAGAAAAGAAGAGACATGCATAAGAAGGATAAATAAAAATAGTTGAAAATGAGAGAGAAAAGCATGAACATAGGAAAAATAACAGTAAGTCAGTTAATTGTCAAAGTAAATGTATCTTTTGAAAAAATACTGGATATTAACATTGTACAAAAAGAAAATGAGCAAGGAATGTTGCACCTGGTGCTGGAAGCTGCGGATACGATGACGCTGCAGACTGCGGCAACATTACAGAATACAGCAGTTACAGTGCTTTTACCAGACCACAGAATACTTTATAGTGGTTACTGTGAAAACGTGATGTTACAGAGACAGGCAGGATATCATGCATTGATATTGGAAGTATGCTCAAGTGCATATTTACTGGATCAGGAAGTACATACAGAAACCTTTCAGAGTCCATCCAAGAAAATGGGTGATATTTTTGGTGCAGTATTGAGTAAGTATTCTGCATTATATCAGTTAAAGAATAACCCGGCAATACCCACAGTTATATACCAGCAAAATGAAACAGACTGGACTTTTATTCGCCGAATAGCGAATCAATATGGTCAGCAGGTATATGTGAACAGCAGGAGCAGACAAACGGATATCAAAATTGGTACCGGACAAATGCAGACTTATGCGGAAAATACACTGGAGAGGAAGGTGTCTTCTGGCAAGGATCTGTCAGAATTAAGACAGAATCAGATGAACAATAATGAAGCATCCAGTTATCAGTTCTACACAGAGGAGTATGAGTGTACAGAACTGGCAGCGATTCCGGGTGATCAGATTGGAAGAAGTACTGTCAGAGAAACACAACTGGTAAATGAAGGCGGAATTCTGGTCAACCGTGTAAAGCTTGGCAAGACTCAGGATGTCAGACCCACATACCAGAGTGCATCAGAGAAGACCATTGTCAGCAATATCATTACAGGAAGTGTTCTGGCGGTAAATGGGACAACCGTTCAGGTACAGTTTGATGCAGATGCCGGGGACATGTCAGGAAATTGTGTGGATATTCCATACGAATCTGCGATCAGCAATTCTTTTTACTGTATGCCTGATGTAGGAGATAAAGTATTTGTCTATTATGAAAATAATGGAAAGATTATTTGTCTGGGCAGTCGTAGAAGTAATACAAACTCGCCTGACTTCGATAAACCGGAAGAGAAAGTACTGACTTCTTATGATAAGATGCTGCGTATGGAAGAAAAGAAGGTAATTCTTACAGACACCCGTAAGAAACATGATGATGAGGATGATACAGAGATATCCATTATATTGGATGATGATGAAGGTATCACGATCACATCAGGAGAAAATATTCTGATCCATTCTACGGAGAAAAATATATATCTGGCTACTGGAATTGAAGAAAGTGATGTGACTAAAGATATTGAGGGACTTTCAAACGGAAAGGATAAATTCAGAACCCGGGTTGCGGAGGAAAATGCCAGATATGTGGCTGAAGGAGGAATGAATGACGCTGAGAAGCTTAAGGCAGTCCATGGGGCACAGATAGATAATTTTTGTTCTCAATTTCAGCAAAGCATGCAGGATACCTGGGATGGACTTACTTTGAAAAAGTTGCGTGATGCCACGGCTACCCTGTTCCAGAAAGAAGATTCAAGTGATAGTCCTGAAGTTCAAACAGAACAAGAGGATTCCTATGATACAGGGGTCATTACATTTTATGGTTTAAATTCTGTAACATTTAAAGTACAGGACAGTTCCATCATAATTGATTCGGACATTTTCTTAAATGGCAAGGTATTTCAGTGGCTGGGTTATACACAGGGGGAACATGATATAGTAGAGGAAGAGTATCAGGACTGGGTGGATATGGCACTGGATGGTCTACAGCTTGCTTTGGACTTTGCAGGTATGATTCCGGGAATCGGTACATTCTTTGATATTGGTAATGCAGTTATTTCCCTGGCCAGAGGTGATTTTGTAGGAGCCGGAATGTCCTTGTTTGCTGCAATACCAGGTATAGGCGATGCCTGCACGGCTGCCAAAATGGGTGTAAAGGCATATAATGCTGCTCAGAAGACACAGAAAGTATTGACAAAAGCGGATAAAATAACAAGATTCGTAAAAGCAATATACAAAGGACTTAAAGTATTGGATTCTTCTTGTGATGCATATTCTGTTATACAGGAAATTGCAAAAGATGGATTCAGTTTTAAGAATCCGAATGACTGGAAGAAGTTAATAAAATTAGTAAGTTTAGCACGTGGCACTGTCAGTGATATTAAAGATATCAGTGACACTAAGAATGCAATTAAATCAGGTGTAGAAGAGACAAATCATGTGATATCACCAAATTCTGATCCGGATGGACCATTCCCACATTATGATAATTCAGCGGCAGCAGAAGAATCCGACAGGAATTCCAACACTCATGGTCAGAATAATGAGGGTTCTGATAACAGACGTAACAATGCGCACACTACAGAAGACCCGATTGATGTAATCAGCGGAAGCCTGCTGGCAGAGTATGTGGATCTGAGTCTGGAGGATATTCTCGAGCCATTCGAGATAAAGAGATATTATGAATCCATATATAATAATCGTGGAGGCATGATCGGAGATAAATGGCGTTTTGCAGTTGAAACATCTCTGACAAGACAGGACGATTTCATAACAATACAGATGCCTGATCTTCATATGGAAAAATTTCATAAGGAAGAGAATAGATGGAACAACCTCAGAAGAGAGGATGAATCCTATCTGCTGATAGAAACTGTTGACGGCTATTTATTAAAGTCCAGAGGCAGTAGTATGTCATATCTCTATGATGCACAGGGCAAACTTATAAGCCGGACAGATGAACATGGAAACACGACACAAATGACATATGAAGATGGAAAACTGGTCAGAATTCAGGTCGCAAGTGGACAATGGGCATCTTTTCAGTATGAGAATGAAAGAGTCTGCCAGATTGAGGATAATATAGGCAGAAATGTCCGTTATCAATATCAGGGTAATTATATTTCAGCAGTGACACTGCCAACCGGTGGAACAATGTATTATGAATATACTTCTGAAGGATATATTACTAAAATTACAGACTTAAATGGTAAATGCTATGCCAGAAACTTCTATGACCGTAAGGGACGTGTCATCCGTCAGGAATTAACAGGCGGAGAAGAGTATGTTGCTTTTTATGATGAAGCGAACAGACAGAATACGTTTCTGACTACATCTGATGGAAATAATATTATCTATACATATGGAAATGAGAGATTAGCGACTAAAATTCAATATAACGATGGAACATATGAAGAGAAGAAGTATGATGCCGGAAGACATGTAATATATGAGAGAGACAGACTTGGAAGAGTAATCTTAAGAAAATATCATGAGAGCGGGCTGTTGGCGGAAGAGATCCTCCCCAACGGATTGATAACAGAATATGAATATGATGAAAATGACAGACTGGTTAAAACGTCTGATAATATAGGAAGAGAAAACAGTAACGAGTATGATACACAGGGAAATCTGATCTGTAACAGAATACGGATTAATGACAAGGAGTATGAAGAGACCCGGTATACATATGATGCCAGAGGCCGTATTCTGTCCATGACAGATGCCAGAGGCAATACGGAATATTATCATTATGATACTTTGTTCTCGTCAGAAACGGAATATGTCACCATGACGGGAGACAGAATCCGTTACGAGTATGATGCTGGCGGCAGACTAATGACATTGGAGGATGCTTTTGGTCAGACTACATATGGGTATGATAATTACGGGCATAAGGTATTGACCCGCGATCCTGATGGCAATATAACCAGAATATATTATGATCCAATGGCGAATGTGACCAAAGTCATTAAGCCGAATGCTTACGATAATGATACGGATGATGGCATTGGCACCATGTATGAATATGATGCATGGGATCATCTCTCCAGGATCATCACGCCGGAGGGAGGAGTCTATGCCTATGAGAATGATTTCAGAGGAAATGTCAGAAAGGCATTAAGCCCTGTAGAATCAGATCAGGAAGATGCCGGGGGAATCCATTACGAATATGACCTGAATGGAAACCGGACGAAAACATATTATCAGGATGGAGGTATTCTGAGAGAAAAATATGACGCCTGCAATAATCTGATCAAACGTATCCTGCCGGAAAACTATAATGTACAGACTGATGACGGCGCAGGATATACTTATGAATATGATGAGATGAACCGTCTGGTAAAGATTACAAATATGGAAGGCGTTGTAGAACATAAATATATCTATAACTTAGCCGGTAATCTGATCAAGGATATTGATGCCAAGGGATATTTACAGGCAGAAAACGATAAGGACAGAAGCGGTATCCTCTATTGCTATGATCTGGCCGGTAATGTAACACAGATCAGAAGACCTGTAAGTCAGACCTCTGACGGACAGACTAAATACAGACTGAATACATATCGCTATGATTTAATGGGATGTTGTATTGAGGAAAAAAGATATCTGGAAGAGCAGAGTGAAGTCAGTGCAGAAGGCAAGGTAAATGTAATCCATTATACTTATGACCAGGCATCACGTCTGACCTCTGTAACAGATTCTACCGGAGCACATATGGAGTATGCGTATGATGGCAGAAATCTGCGTACTATGGAGCGGTATAAGATTGCGGAAGGAATTTATCAGGAGAGACACTATACCTATTCTGCATCAGGACGACTGATCAAGATCATGGAAAGTGCCGATGAGAAAGGCT
>CAYRAW010000195.1:0-6106 GCA_964422225.1 uncultured Roseburia sp. | reverse complement strand
GTTTCGGAAAGAATTTCTGCAATACGTGAAGAAACCTTATCTGCTTCCTCTGTACGCTCATCATCAGACAAATGCACCGGTCTTTCTTCATAGTAGCTGTCAATCAGACTCTGTGCTTCCTTCATTGTGATTTTGCCTTCAATATTCTGAATGGCAGTGTCAATCAAATATTTCGATGGTTTGAGTCCGTCCACTGCCTGAAGTCCAATTGCCGTACTCCAAGCATAACCTTTATACGCTTTATCTGGTTCAGACTCTCTCAAATATTCCTTAAACGGGTCCTTTTCCATATTTGCCCCCTTTCACCACCTGTTCATACAATGATATGTTATTTATCTGATTATACTACCCTCCACTGGTTAATTCAATTATGCATTAATCATCACAAATTTATACAAATACTCCACACCATTGTATTATGACTGCATACATGGGTAAGGACACGATACTCAGCAAGGTTGAGATGACTACTAATCCCGCTGCATACTGCTGGTCTTTTCCATATTGAAATGCAAGCATTGTGGTGATCGCTGCTGCCGGACATGCTTCCAGAATCAGGCACACGACGGCGGGTATTCCACTGAAATGGAATAAAACAAACACAGCAGTGCAGATACAGGGTATCAGAATAAGACGCACCAGCACTGCGATCCACAGATTTTTGTCTTTTAAAATATGTTTCACATCTGTTTCTGCTACTGTGATACCGGTAATTATCATGGAAAGCGGCGTATTCATAGCTCCTGCCATATTGATCGGGTCTGCAAGAAACTCCGGTATCCGTATATTGCCTATATATAGGATCAGACCAATGCCTACGCCTATAATGGGGGGACATTTTGCAATTGCAAGAAATATCTGTCCGGGTGATTTTATGTTTGCAAAGAACATATAACCGACTGTCCACAGAAGAATGTTAAACACTGTAATATACGCGCTTGCAAACATAATACCTGTATCACCGAACAAGGCACTGATCAGTGGAAATCCCATATATGCCGCATTGGAGAACGAACATGCAAATCGGAACACATCCCTTACTTTTTTATGAACCATCATACTGACACATAAGGATATGATGATTCCAATGATACATAAGATCAAACTGTATAAAAATGCTTTTCCCAGCTCCATCATATTGTCATGGGTCTTCCCCAGAAAAGAGCCAACCACCATACATGGTACTACAAAGTCAATCAGGATAGCCGACAAAACTCCCTTCTGTTCACTTCGGATCACATGCATCTTATACAATATGACACCTGCCAGAATCAATATGAACAATTCTATAACCTGTTGTAACGTAATCACTGCAAGTTCCACTCTATCCCCTCCTACTTCCTTTACGTTTTTGTTTATATTTCATTTTGTGTTATATATTTCATCATATGTAATATATATCCTTATCAAAATGTTGTCAAGAAGCAAAATTTGATGTATAAAATAAAACATGATATAATGAGCGCAAGAGAGTCAACATGCTTGCATGATTGACGAACGGCGAATTGGATCATGTGCCGAATTTGCACATGATATAATGAGCGTTAGTGAGGGGGAACATGCTTGCATGCTCATCCCGAACGGCGAATGACGATCATGAACGAAGTTCATGATATAATGAACCTCAAGGAAAAACAAGCGGCTGCGAAGCAGACATTTGTTTTTCTGGGTTCATTAGCGAACGAATATCCTGCAAAGCAGGATGTAGAGTGCGATAGCACGGATTCGTGAGCTTGTGTACAATATAGGTATTCTGTCAGGAGGTCATATGAAAATCACAGAGCGCAACAGTAATGAATCAGCAAAAGACTACGTGGTACGCCAGCTTATCTACAATATCGTGCACCTTAACCTGCTTCCAGGACAAAAGCTGGAAATGCCACAGCTTTGCCAGCTTCTTCATGTAAGCAGCAATCCCATCAGAGAAGCCCAGTTGGAACTGGCACAGATCAATCTGCTGGAAATAAGACCCAAGGTTGGAATCTATGTAACTTATATAGATACGTCTATTGTAAATGAAATACGCGAACTTAGAAGTGCACTGGAATCTGAACTTGCCATAAAAGCCTGTGATATTCTGACCAAGGAACAACTGGATAAACTATGGGAAAATGTTGCGATGTGGCAAATGTATATCAAAC
The DNA here is from genome assembly GCA_964422225.1 of uncultured Roseburia sp. Lineage (GTDB taxonomy): Bacteria > Bacillota > Clostridia > Lachnospirales > Lachnospiraceae > COE1. The sequence goes on along the minus strand of CAYRAW010000195.1, from coordinate 3,965 downwards.
GTGACGATGAAGAGAAAATATTCAGCCTGGATAAAGAATTTCATTCCATGCTGTATCACTTCTGCAATAATGAATACTGGTACAAGCTTGTCAACAACGTATCTCCACTGTTTGACAGAACTACAATCCTGAGTTTCCGCTGCAATGAAAAGAATCGGATTCTTCACGATCATGAAGATCTGGTAAAAGCAATAGAACAGAAAAATAAAAAAGAAGCCTCTACTATCTCACGGCTTCATATGACCAGATATACAGAAAATATAGATATGATGAAGCAATCCTTCCCTGAATATTTCAAATAAAATCATTGTCTGCATCTCCTTATGCTAATACCGAAAATAATAACACTACGATTCCAAGCAACACCAGTATGATTCCTGTCGCGCGATTCAATGTCTTTGGCGTAGCCTTGTTTGCAAAGACTGCCGCAATCCTCGCCCATATCAGGGTAAAAAGCACACATAATATCAGTACTGTCCAGTCAGGCGCTCCACCTATGGCAAAATGTGATGCCGCGCCGGTAAATGCGGTAAAAGTCATGATGAACACACTGGTTCCTACTGCCATATAAGGGTCCATCCCCAGAAAAGTGATCAGAATCGGACTGATGACTGCCTTTCCGTAATCTGCAAACTCTGAACCGCAGGCACACTATCCCCTTTGATCTTACGGATTTCTACAATATCGCTTGCAGTCTTGTAGCTCGGATTATTCGCAAGAAACATCAATATGTCAAAGGCAGTCTGTGGCAGCTTCAACTCCTGACACAGTGATTTGCAGCCCATATTGTATGCCAGAGACATTTTTCTGGCAAATTCAATACTCATATTCATGGTTATCATCTCTCATTTTGTTCAATTTTGAATATTTCATTTTAATTGATGGGCAAGATGTTTAACAGCCCCAAAACTCTGAATAAAATCTTCCTGAAAGGAAATGTAAAAAGTGTAGAGAATGCAGCAAAGTACCCGGGCAGCTTTGAAACAGAAGTCCAGATTCCACCAGAGACTGGATATGATTTCAGTTATCATAATACAGTCTGCCCATTGGCAAACTTTGCAAAGCAATATGGATATGAGGAATATATGCCATATGTGTGCAATCTGGACTAATGGTATATCCATTGACTTAATAGCAAAATTTGTGTATAATTTTGTTATGAAATAAGGAGGTATTTTTATGCCAGTAATCAGATCAAGTGCTGATCTAAGGAATAATTACAATGAAATTTCTACATTTTGCCATAATTATCCTGAACCAGTTTTTATTACGAAGAATGGAAAAGGCGATCTTGCCGTTATGAGCATTGAAGCCTACGAAGAACTGACCAGCCGCTTTGAACTTTACAGTCAGATCAAGGAAGGAATGGACGATATTGCCACAGGCAACACCAGACCATTTTCCGAAGCTATGGCTGATATCAGGAGCCGCCGCAGTCGATGAGCTATCAGGTTCATATCACTTACACCGCAGAACACGATATTATGCGTGCTGCGGATTACATCGAATTTACCCTCAAAAATCCTGATGCCGCAGATAATCTGTTAGATGCTGCAACGGAGCAGATAGGCTCATTAGCCGACCTTCCACAGAAGTTCCATCTGGTAGATGATCCGGTACTGGCAGGCCGGGGCATTCGTTTTGTGATAATCAATAATTACCTTGCCTTTTATACGATTGATGAAGAAAATCAGACTGTAATCATAGTCCGTTTTCTCTATCAGAAAAGTAACTGGGCTTCCATTCTTCATCAGGTTTTTTCCCTCATTTAATGAATCTGTTTTTATGCAGATTCATTTTTAGTGATTTGCCTCATACATATCCATTCAGTCCCAGACACATAGCACATACAATGCCTATCATACCCCCAGCCTAAATAAACGCCAAAAATGACGGAAAATATCAATCGCGCTGAAAATGTTGTGGATCAGCGCCAGCCAAATAGTCAGTTGCTTCGTCTGCTTTTTCCATTGCTTCTTTCTGCTTGTCCGTTACCACCGTATATGGATAAATCTCGAACATAAACGGGAAAAAAGAATAGATAAAAGCATCTCCATTCTGCTGTTTTCCTCTAAATCATAATGATTCATGGACATGATTTTCAAAAGCTGCTGACGGTCATTGAGTGTTTATTTTGACACTGTGTCAGTTTTGTTTGTGCCTGTTGTAACAATTATTTTTTACTTGACTATATTTTTATTTTTCTGCTAGAATATAGGAGTTGCAAAAATAAATTAAATAGGAAAGACATAAATAAGACAATAAATGTCACCTATCCACTGTCAGACGGATGGGCGTATTTATTGTCTTTTTTAATGTCGGAAAAGGAGAAAAGAAAATGCCAAAAACAAGAGGAGAATCAATATTTTTTACAGCTATTACTGCATGGATGATGGTCTATGTTATGACCTTATATAATACAGTACTTGCAACAGGAAGCTTTACTTACACCACCTTTCTGATTGCTCTAAAAGGAATGTGGGTAGAATATATCATCATAGGATTACTTGCATATTTTGTATCCAGTCGTTTAGCAAAAATGTGCGCCTTCAGAGTTGTTCAGCCTGGAGACAGACCTGTTTTTATAATTTTCGCAATACAGACATTCACTGTCATATGGCAGGTTGCATTTGCCAGTGTGATCGGGGTATATCATGGATATGGCTTCACCAGCAATTTTATACCACACTATCTTATCACATATTGTCGAAATTTCATTATAGCATTCCCACTGCAGCTTATTATCGTAGGTCCACTTGCCAGACTCATATTCAGAACATTACGTCCAATCATACCCACTACTATGTAAATATGGTCTTCTATCAAAAATTCTCCGTCCACACAATATGAACGGAGAATTTCCATTTTATTTCCAAGGTCTTTTTTTACCAGTCCATCCCTTTGTCTTCCAATATTCAACATCTCGAGGATTTGAAATAATCTTCTGTAGCAAACGCATAACACAAAACGTTCCCTTTATTTTTATGTCTGGTTTAACATTACCCGAATTATTTACAATCTTTCTTGCAATTTTGGATGTTGCTTTATCAATTTCTTTCTTTTTCTTTTCACTTATGCCTTGCCAATTGACCGCAGCAACGCTGACACCATACTGATATCTTTTAGCCACTCCCCAGAAAAACAGACTATCCATCATATCCTTATTAGTCGATTTCATACCTGCGCCAGCCGCTGTAGATATACATACTCCCTGTTTTTTGAACATAGATTCTTCCGGACTATGCACCATCCATCTGTATCCGTAATGGTCTAAAAAAGCCTTCATCGCTCCAGTTGAATGATATACATAAACCGGACTGGCTAAGATAATAACATCTGCTTCATCCATTGCATCAGTTAATGGCTTTAGTTTTTCATAATGGGGACATTTCTTCTCTGATTCCATAAAACACTTTGTACACCCAACACAAAATTCTCCAAAATCTCTTGGAAGAAAGAATTCTTTTATATCTGCATTTATTTTTTCCGCCAACATATGAGCAATGTGATAAGTTGAGCCTTTATGACTTTGACCGTGTATAATTACTATCTTCATATTTAATCCTCATTTCTGCTTTATTGCATTCTTCGTATCGCCACTGGTTCCCAGAATCTTGGATCATAATAAAAGGTAACACTTCCGTCTTCGTTTGGAAATTCTTCATGAACCGTTTCCATTTTACCATATTTTGTACAATCATTCTCTACCGTTTCCTGATTTAAAATATTGTAGGAATTTGTTTCATCCGATTCGTACGGTGTTTTAATATGTTCTTCATTTACAGTTCCGCATGCCGAAAAACAAAGACAAATGCTTATCATAAAATATATAGAAACAGATAGGGAAACAAAATATGATGTGATAAATGGTATAGCTTATGTCCCTATATTTTTTGGTTCTTATATGATGCTTTTTGAAGATAAATATAATAACGTAAATCCTTATTATCACGATACAAGAGAGT
>CAYRAW010000194.1:0-6106 GCA_964422225.1 uncultured Roseburia sp. | reverse complement strand
CAAAATATATCCATATTTAAAAGCTGGGCGTATTTTTCCAGAAAGCCGTAGGAACGTTTCCGTAAAATATAGGGCAATGCAAGATAATACCTTTTATCGGGAGCACATTTCATCTGCCTGAGCACAGATTCCTGTAATTCTACATCAACCGCCAAATCAGCACAAATGTACACTCCTGTTATTTCAGGGCAAACAACGACCTGTTTTAACTGCTCCAAGGTAGAGACTGAGGCATAAAGCCGGTTTGTTATATCTGATGCAGGCTGTTCTTTTTCTTTCAATGGCGCATATGTGGTGCCCTCTCTGTCAGGTGTGCTATGGGAAAGGATTGCTGACTGTAATTCCAGACAGGCCTGTCTTCTGAGTTCGTTTAGTGATTTTACAGGTACAAATGACTGGTTGTCTGTTATGACCTCTAAATGCGTAAGAGAAAAGCATGTCTCTCCCATCTTACTGATACGGCTGTGAATGTCTGCCTCACTAAGTGGGCGATTGATCGCAGTACCTGCAATATCGCCCTTCACAGTTACTTTGATATTATTGTACACTAATGTCAATTCCATTGTTTCCTTGGCTAAAATACGGATAGAACCACTTACAGGAAGCGTTAGGTTGTTTTCCAGATAATTGGCACGGATACTGTTTAGAACATCATTTTCACTGCCGGAATATCCGGCTTCTTTGAGTGTGACCATATCTTTGCTGTTGTGCTGTTCATAATAGCCTTTGCATATATCAGTACGAATATACAGACTACGCAGGAGTGATTCATCCTGTGGCAGAATATGAAACGGTTTATCCGGTTCTGACAGATATAAATCGATATACTTGCGGTACATAGCGGTAACACCGGCTACATATTCCGGACTTTTCATTCTGCCCTCTATTTTAAAGGAGTCAATGCCTGCTTCAATGAGCTTGGGAATCATAGGTAATGTATACATATCCTTTAGACTTAGTGGATATGTTGTATGACCATGGGCATCTGTATAAGGAAGGCGGCATGGTCCCGCGCATCTGCCTCTGTTACCGCTTCTTCCACCCAGAATAGAACTAAAAAGGCATTGACCGGAGTAGGCATAGCACATTGCACCATGTATGAAAGTTTCAATTGCAAGACCGGTTTCACGTTTGATATCAGAAATCTCCGTCAAGGATAATTCCCTGGCAGGGACTACGCGACAGACTCCCAATTCTTTTAAGAATTTTGCACCATATACCCCTGTAATTGTCATTTGGGTGCTGGCATGCAATTCAAGTCCCGGGAAGTTGTCCCTTATTAGCATTAAAACTCCAAGATCCTGTACGATCACTCCGTCCAGTCCGGCATTGTAAAGTGGAGTAAGGTAAGGAATCAGGTCGCTTATTTCTTTTTCTTTTACCAATGTATTTACAGTGAGATATATCTTGCGTTGAAACAAATGGGCAATTTTGAGTGCATCGATAATTTCCTGCTCAGAGAAGTTGTGTGCATATGCCCTTGCACCGAATTTGTCGCCGCCCAGATAAATGGCATCCGCACCTGCGTTAATTGCTGCCTCAAAGCAGGCAAAATCACCAGCAGGGGCAAGCAATTCGATTTTCTTATGGTTTAAATTATTTATCATTTTTAGAACTCCTGTTTATATATCCTATTCGAGGGACATACATAAAAGAGGCAGCTATCTTAATGATTAGCTGCCTTATTATCTTCCTTGCGATATTCCTTTAATTCTGTTTCCATACGAACAATATTTTTGGAATTCTCACTAATTTCATCCTGTGCTTCTTTCAAAGATTTGGCGGTATTCTCAAGTTTGATCTGTGTTGCGATCAATTCATGTTTCAGATCATAAAGTTCGTTTTCCTTTGCCTTGAGATCCTGTTCCAATAACTCAATCTGATTACGCGCTTTAAAATAATCATCAGCAATATTGATCTCGATTAAAATATGCTGGGTTTCTATTGGTTGCCGTTTGAAGTTGTCAAGCTTATGATAATCATTTAATTTATTGTTGATATAAGAAGCTACTTTTTGTAAGTACTCCTCACTTTCATGACCACTCAGGGTAAGTACCTTACCACCAATGATGACTTCTGTATCTGTTTTCGCAGCCATATAGAATCCTCCCCTTTATACAGTACCTGTATTCTTCTGTAAACCTATATATAGTTTATTATAACAAATCACTCTGGAAATTCAAGCCCCAAATGATGATAGCACAAATCCGTAACCATTCTTCCGCGAGGAGTTCTGGTTATCAGACCATTTTTGATCAGATAGGGTTCATATACTTCTTCAATCGTTCCACTATCCTCTCCGATGGCGGCTGCAAGCGTATCCAGACCTACCGGACCACCGCGGAATTTTTCTATCATTGTTGTTAAAATATAACGGTCAGTCTGATCAAGACCAAGTTTATCTACATCCAGCAGATCAAGAGCTGTATTGGCCACCTCTTCCGTAATTTTACCATCGTATCTGACCTGGGCAAAATCACGTACTCTTTTAAGAATACGGTTGGCAAGACGGGGGGTACCACGACTCCTTCGTGCCAGCTCTATGGCTCCTCTTTCATCGATTTCAACATTGAGTATTCTGGCGGAATGCCGGATGATCAGAACCAGTTCTTCTATGGAATAGAATTCAAGATGTTGAATGACACCAAAACGATCTCGTAAAGGTGCTGTCAACAATCCTGCCCTTGTTGTTGCACCTACTAATGTAAATTTAGGCAGGTCAAGCCGGACGGAACGGGCAGAAGTTCCTTTACCGATCATAATATCAATTGCAAAATCTTCCATTGCAGGATATAGAACTTCTTCTACCTGCCTGTTAAGACGATGAATTTCATCAATGAACAGAATGTCACCTTCCTGTAAATTGTTTAAAATAGCAGCCATTTCTCCCGGCTTCTCAATAGCAGGCCCACTTGTCACTTTGAGGTTAACATTCATTTCATTTGCAATAATACCAGCCAGAGAGGTTTTACCTAATCCGGGAGGCCCATAGAAAAGGACGTGATCAAGTGCATCATTTCTCTGACGTGCAGCTTCTATATATATACTTAGTATTTCCTTTACTTTTTGCTGTCCGATGTAATCATTTAAGCTCTGAGGACGCAGACTTCCTTCCAGCTTAATATCTTCATCCAGCATTTTGGTTTCAATGACTCTACCAGCCATATTTCTCATACCTTTCTGCAATTATCCTATTATTGAATTATCGAATGACCTTTAAAGCTGCTTTCAGAATTGCTCCGGCATCCATGTCATCGGTAACTGTTATTTGTTTTACAGCTTTTAAAGCCTCAGAAGGAGAATATCCAAGAGCAGTCAACGCTTCAATTGCTTCGTTTCTTGCATCTGAATTAACAGAATCAGCAGATATGACAATTGTGTCATTCTGATCAATACGATCCGGTTTAAAAGTGATTTTATCTTTCAGATCCAGAATGATCCTTTCAGCAGACTTGGCGCCAATCCCGGGAGCCTTGGAGATTGCCTTGGAATCTCCGGCAATAATGGCAAAACGCAGATCATCGGCACTCATTACAGACAAAATACCCAAAGCACCTTTAGGACCGATTCCATTTACTGTAATTAATTTCTTAAATATCCAGAGATCATCCTTTGTTAAAAAACCATATAAAATAAATGCATCTTCCCTGACACAGGTATATGTATATATTCTTACCTGTGAGCCGATTCCGGGAAGCTGCTGTATCACACTGAAAGGAACTTTGATATTATAGCCGATATCATGACATTCCAGAACCACATTATCCTCAGAAATGTCAACGATTTCCCCTTTTATATATGCATACATGAAGTAAACCTCCTATATTGTTGATTTAAGACTGATAGTTTCGCATAAACCGGCGCAAACGTGGTTCGATTATGGTCTCCAGCATACCGATCACCCAACCGGTTACAGAGCCAGCCAGCAAAAGAAATGGAACATAATACAAAATGCCGTAAGTGCGTACTGTTAAATAGGCAACACACATTTGACCGATATTGTGTGTAATTCCACCTATGAGACTGACACATTGCAGACTGAAATGTTGACTCCGTTTGGCGTAAGTCATACATAACAGACTTAAAATACCGCCTGCCAGACTGTATAAGATCATTGATAAATTAGTAAAAAGAAAACCCGTCAATATAATTCGCATCAGGTTGATGATGAACGCTTCTTTGAAACCGTACAGATATAGCAACAAAATAATCGCCAGATTCGTAAGCCCCAGCTTTACTCCCGGGATAGGAATCGGTAATGGAATCAGAGTTTCTATATAGCTTAGGATCATGGAAAATGCCAGATACATTCCAAGTATTGCTGTCTTCTTCATATGTCGGACTACCTGCCTTGTTAGATGGTTATTCTCATTTGTTCAAATTATTGGGCAACAGTATCAATGCCGGTAGAAGTATCGGATTCTACAAGAATTGTAAGCTTATGGGGAAGGCAGATAATGCTTTCTCCATTTCTGGAAATATGTCCCTGTTTGATACACAACCGGTCCGGACAATCTGCATCCGATATCCATATTTCTCCGTCTCTGATCTCAACAGTATTATAGTGACCGTCATCGGTAGTAACGGTATAAGTTTGATTCTGAAGCAGACTATATGTAGCAATAATTGTTCCATCCCGGGAAATCTGAACACCGGAACCTTTATTCCCGGTAAAATGCTGAATTAGAAACATGGTTATGATCACAATAGCCAGTATAATAAGAAAGGGTTTATCATATTTCTTTTTCAATTGGAATACCTCTTTAAAACAAATGTTTGTTCCAGTAACATAATAGCATAGAACCACAAAAAAAGAAAGAGCAAAAAACATATGTTTCTTGTTCTTCCCTTTTATAGTTGTTTGGGCAAATTATTTATTATTTATATAATTGATAAGACCTTCTGCTTTAATGATCCTCTGCATAAACTCAGGGAATGGCTGACCTTTGAAACTTTCACCAGTGGTTTTATCTGTAATAATACCGGAATCAAAATCAACCTCAACCTCATCTCCTGCCTTGATTGCTTTGGCAGCTTCAGGACATTCTACAATAGGAAGTCCGATATTGATGGAGTTTCTGTAAAAAATTCTTGCAAATGTTTCTGCAATTACGCAGCTTACGCCCGCTGCCTTGATCGCGATTGGAGCATGCTCTCTTGAAGAACCACATCCAAAGTTCTTATTTGCGACAATAATGTCACCTTTTTGTACCTTGTTGACAAAATCTTTATCAATATCTTCCATGCAATGGGTTGCCAACTCTGCAGGATCAGAGGAGTTTAAATATCTTGCAGGAATAATGACATCTGTGTCAACATTATCACCATATTTAAAGACTCTACCTGTTGCCTTCATATGATATTCCTCCTATGCTTATGCTAACTGTTCAGGACATGAAATCTTACCGGTGATCGCACTTGCTGCTGCTACGGCAGGGCTTGCAAGATAAATCTCAGAATTAACATGTCCCATTCTGCCTACAAAGTTACGATTCGTGGTGGATACACAACGTTCACCTTCTGCCAGGATACCCATATAACCACCTAAACAGGGACCACATGTAGGAGTGCTGACAACGGCACCAGCCTGAATAAAGGTTTTCAATAAACCTTCTTCCATCGCCTGCATATAGATTGTCTGTGTTGCCGGTATGACAATACATCTCATGCCTTTGGCAACATGTTTGTTCTCTAATACTCTGGCAGCGATTCTTAAGTCATCGATTCTGCCGTTTGTACAGGAACCGATAACGACCTGATCAATCCTGATATCTTCTTTGATCTCATCGATTGTTTTGGTATTTTCAGGTAAATGGGGGAATGCAATTGTTGGACGAAGTGTACTCAGGTCAATTGTATATTCCTCATCATATACGGCATCTTCATCAGCTTCGTAGATCTTGAATTCTCTGCCGGAATGTTCTTTCATGTATGCAATGGCTTTATCATCTACAGGGAAAATACCATTTTTACCACCGGCTTCAATTGCCATGTTTGCAATGGTAAATCTGTCATCCATGGAAAGATTGGCAACGCCATCTCCTACAAATTCCATGGATTTATAAAGGGCACCGTCTACACCGATCATGCCGATAATATGTAGAAT
>CAYRAW010000193.1:0-6110 GCA_964422225.1 uncultured Roseburia sp. | reverse complement strand
TCTTTTTTCGTAAATTTTGCTTTTGGTGGCATCTCATCTTCTCCTTTTAGAGCGAATGTTCTATATCGTTTGTTCTATAATATCATTTATTTACATGACAGTCAAGGTGAAATCATTCCTGCCTTGTAAGCAGTTTTCTATGTTTTATTTCTTTTATACTTTTCACATACCCAAACGAGGAGTATAATAAAAACGATTGAAATTACTGAAAGGCATGGTGATTAACATGAAATTAAAAGAATTACAGGACGCTATGATCGCGGCTATGAAGGCAAAGGATAAATTCAGAAAGGATGCTATCGCAGCTTTAGTATCTGCTGTTAAGAAAAAGGGCATTGATGCAGGCTGTCGTGAGGATATTCCGGATGAGATGGCTAATGAGGCTATCTTAAAGGAAATTAAATCTGTAAAAGAGCAGATTGATACCTGCCCGGCTGACAGAACAGACCTTCTGGATGAATATAACAGACGTTATGAAATTATGAGTGAATTCGCACCTAAGATGTTGTCAGCAGAAGAAGTAGCAGCTATCCTTCAGGAGAAATTTGCTGATGTCCTTGCTACCAAGAATAAAGGCCAGATCATGAAAGCCGTTATGGGTGAGTTAAAAGGTAAGGCTGATGGTAAGGTCATTAATCAGGTTGTTGCCGATTTAACGAAATAAATATCATATGCTATTAAATAAGTTGCCGGAGAAATTTCCGACAACTTATTTTTTACGCTATAACTCTTCCTTCGCCTCATGTACATATTTCAATGCATTGGCTCTGTTTGCTGCCTTTTCTTCTTCTGTGACCTGGCGGATAACCTTTGCCGGATTGCCAAAAGCCAGACTTCCATCCGGTATGTTGGTATTCTGCGTCACAAGTGCGCCTGCTCCGATTATGCAGTCTTTTCCGATAACTGCGCCATTTAAAATAATAGCACCCATCCCGATCAGAGAATTGTGCCCTATTGTACAACCATGTACCACTGCACTGTGTCCGATCGTAACATCGTTTCCGATCACGACCGGATGTGTGCTCTCTACATGTATCACAGCGTTATCCTGAATATTCGTCCCGTCTCCGATCGTTATAGAGTTGGAATCTCCACGAATGGTAGCATGATACCATACACTTACATCTTTTCCCAGCTTCACATTGCCCTTGACAACAGCTCCCTCCGCTATATATTGCTCTTTTGGTGTATTCATATGCTTATCGACCTCTTTCTAATATACGCTAACTATTCAGAACCACATGCGCAAAACCGCATCTTTGATGCGGAATCCTTCAGGGATCACACCTAACTGGATAAAGCCCAGTCTTTCGTATAAATGTCCGGCGTGGATATTCGATGCCACGACTGCATTGAACTGTAGAATCCGAAAACCATGTGCTTTTCCCTGTACCAGGCAGTCAGATACGAGTTTTTCACCAATAGCTGCCTTTTCTCTGTCTGAACATGATCAATCAGATATTTTATTTAATGTGAAATCGTCCACAGTACCCCAACTGCTGACATTGCACTTCATGCGAACACCAATTGTCAGTGTTCCATCTGTAACCTGAATCTCGGGAATAGTCGGATTCTTCCAGTCATTATAAGTTGTTACCATAAAGGACTGCGTCTGCTCACCATCACTGGTCACTGCATACAATTCCATTTCTGCATCTGCTGACATATCACCGCCCTGCGCAAAGACTGACAATCTGTAGGTTCCTGCCTCCAGATCTGTGAACTCCTGTTCAATAGAGAAGTCCATATCAGAATCTCCTGACCAGAAGTGGAATGCAATATCGCCTGTGTGGGCATCATCTGTCTTGTTCTGGTAGTCTGTAGGATTGCTGTCTCCTTCGTATGTAACTTTCCACATGGAAGTATCAGCATCTTCAAAGCTTGGATTCTGTACCAGATTCTTCAATATTACCTTCACATGACAGGTTACCGTGAATCCACCATCAACGGAACCTGTGATATCATATTCTCCATCCACATTAGGATCGATTGCTGCGATCTGTGTCTCATCCCAGGTTACATCTGCCTGTGTATTAGCCGCATGATTGTTATAGATCACATCTACCTGTTCCGGAAGTTCAATCGCACTGCCTGCATTACAGGTTACAGATACGTCAGATACATAATCAACTGCCAAAGGCACATCATGTCCATCTTTTAAATACTTAAATACATTTAAGGATGGTAATGGGTGTCCTGTAAAATCAAACATTGCCTGATTATCCCAGGAGCATCCACCATAATATAAACCTGCATCATCAGGATCATAATCTGAAGCATAGCTGCTTGCCCAACCGCTGCCGTATTTTTCCCAAATAGGAGAATTATCAGCTGTTGCAGGTCCTACCGGAATCCATGTACCTTCCCAGTAGAATACACCTTCCAGTCCGGCTTCATTCGCTGCTGCACATACATCACGCACCATAGTTGCCTGACTCTGTACTGTTGCCGGATAACCCTTTACAATATCATCCGTACCTACCAGACTGTTGCCTGAACCGTCTCCATCCTCAGAGGTGTAGCAATAAGAAGTCTCTGCGATCATAACCTTCTTATTATAAGTCTTCTGAATATACTTGGAGATTCTCTGCATATTGTCGAAGCTGCCGTCCCAGAAAGGATAATAGGATAATCCCATGATATCATAATCTACATCATTGTTCTGTAAATTAGATGCCAGACTGTCGATCTCCCCATTGCTTTCAATATTGGTATAATGGATCACTACCTGAATGTCCTTATCATAAGTATCTGCAATTTCACGAACAGCCTTGGTTCCTGACCTCAGAAGCTGTGTTACATTGGGCAGATAATACTCGCCAGCCATACCATTGTTGATTTCATTACCAACCTGTACCATCTCAACATCTACACCCTCATCAAGAAGCTGTGTCAGACTGTCTTTGGTGTAATCATACAAAGCATCACACTTCTCGTCAATGTCCATGCCTTCCCATGCCTTAGGAGCATGCTGTCTCTTTGGATCAGCCCAGAAGTCAGAATAATGGAAATCAATGCATACTTTCATACCATATTTTGTTGCACGCTTGCCCAGCTCGATTGCTGTTGGCAGATCATTATTACCACCGCCATAGCCATTTCCATTCTCGTCATACGGATCATTCCATACTCTCAACCGGATATAATTCACGCCTGCTTCTGATAACGTCTGGAACACATCCTGTTCCTTACCATCGAAGTTATAATATTTCACTCCGCTGTTTTCAAGTACTAATACAGCAGAGGCATCCATACCACGGATAAAATCATCAGAGATTCCCTCAATGGGTTCTACATAGATATCTGTTACATCTGCGACAGGAGTTGCCTCTGTCGTTTCCTGCGTTGTCTCCGCCTGTATTGTTTCTGTTACTTCCTGAGCTTCTGTAGTTACCTCTGTCTCTGCTACAGCTTCCTCACTACTGTTTCCACACCCCACTAACGCTGCGGAGCAAAGGCTGACACCAATACATAATGCCAGAAATTGCTTTTGAAGTCGTTTCATAATCGTAGTCCTCCTAAATTGGATCTGCTGCGCAATCGTTTGCGCAACTTATTATATTCATATTCTAAATCAAAATCCCCTGCGTTCCTATAACTGTTTCATGCATATTTGATACATTTTGTATCATATTCGGGAATTGCATTTCTCATGAAAATTCAATGGAAAACTCTATTGGTCTGCATATTGATTCCACTTGCGATCGGCGGTCTGTCAGCCTTCGTGACCAGAAGCGGTATGGAAGCTTTTGCTCAGGTAAACAAGCCTGCTCTGGCACCACCCGACTGGCTTTTTCCCATCGTATGGACTATATTATATGTACTAATGGGGATCGCATCTTATCTGGTCTACACTTCTGATCTGCCAGTCCGTACTGCGCTGACTGTATATGCCATACAATTAATCTTTAACTTCATGTGGTCCATCTTCTTTTTTAATATGCAATGGTATTTGTTTGCATTTTTCATTGCTACTGTAAATATCACTTTGAGCTATTCTGTCACAGACCAATCCACCACTGACAGAGTTGATATATCTGACTTTTGGCAAAAGTTCCACTTCATTATCCTCTCAAACTCTTCAAATATAACTTTTGTTCAGCAGTGATCCGGTAACTTTCTATTGCCTTTTGAATCGTTTTGCGATGTACCCAGTCCGATAATTTTCTTTTTTCCAGATAAGGTATTGTTGCATTCCACTGTTTTGCCAGTGCAGTAGCCAAATACCAGGCGATCATCATATTTACATAATATTCGTCTGACTGAATCTGAGCCGCCCACTCCAGATATTCTTCGCTAAAATCTTCATCCAGATACAGACGCATCAGCATACCAACCCCATAACGTATGGTATAGGTATGCTCTGAAGCGATCCACTGTCGAATCTGTGGTAAAAGCTCATCCCTGTGTTTGCCAAAGCATGCCGGTTCTGCGAAATCACAGGTTGCCCAGTTATCTATATAGGGTAAGAAACGATTTACCTCCTCCAGACATTTTTCATAATCCTTTATCTGTGTAATAAGCATCATATGAAGATTATTTTCTTCATAATACTGATGCGGAAGTTCATTGAGAAATTCCTGCACTTTATCCGATTTTGCAAACTGTCTTGCAAATTTGCGCAGGATTGGGACCCTGATCCCTACTACATTCTCTTTGTCTATATTGGGTATTAATTTACTGTGGAAATCACGATACTTTAAGTCTTGCAGTGCAAATAACTGCTCCTGTACTTCTTCCATGATCAGCTTTCTCCTTATGTACGATTCTGAAATGTCTTTTTCACCATGATATACATTAACACAATGAAAAACAGCACAAAAAATGGCATTAACGATACGGAAATATGATTTGCGATCAGACCAAATACCGGAGGCATAAAGGTAGATCCTACATAGGCACTTGCCATCTGGATTCCAATAATAGCCTGTGAATTTTGTGCGCCGAAATTATCCGGCGTTGCATGTATAATAGAGGGATACACCGGTGCACAGCCAAGCCCCATTACGACCAGACCGCCAAGTGCTACTACATCTGTCTTCACAGGAAGAATCAGTGCGATGCATCCAAGCAGCATAATGCCGGTTCCTATACGGATCAGATTATAGTCGCCAAGCCTCTCCGTTACAAAGCCTGACAGGAATCTTCCTGCTGTAATTCCAATACAGAACAGAGATGCAAATGCCGCCGCTTTCTGCGCTGTTACGCCTTTTGCTCCTACCAGATAACTGCTGGACCATAACAATAACGTAGACTCTAATGAGCAATAGGAGAAAAAGCCAAGCAATAACTGTGGAACTCCCTTGATCTTCAATGCCCCTCCGATACCGATCACTGCTGCCTGCCCTGCCTTTTGCTCATTTTCCTTGCGGTTGACCTTCCATACAGGAAGTGTCACGAACAGAATTACCGTAATGCCCATTTGCAGAAAAGACACCATACGATAACCATTCTGCCATACCGACGTAGTCAGAGCATAGCTCATAATGTAAGGACTGATAATCGTACCCACGCCCCAGAAACAGTGAAGCCAGCTCATATGTCTGGAATTGTAATGCAATGCTACATAATTATTCAATGCGGCATCTATGGCTCCTGCCCCAAGTCCGTATGGGATTCCCCACAGACACAACATCCAGAAGGCTGATGCCGTGGAAAAGCCATACAGTGCAATGGCAGTCAGAAGTACACTGCATACTGTTACGATATTTACCCCAAACTTCTTCGTCAGCCTCTCTGACATGAGGCTTGAGCATATTGTTCCGAATGAAATGATCATCGTAACTGCCCCTGCATAGGATAAGGGAACCTGAAGCTCCTGATGAATCACAGGCCATGCCGACCCCAATAAGGAATCTGGAAGCCCCAGACTGATAAATGCCAGATAAATCAACAATAACAATAATGTATACATCCCTTTTACTCCTTGTTTACTTTCTTGCTACATTTTCTTTCATACAATTTATTATATACTTTGTGCCTCTTCCCTTTCCTTTAACCTCTACCACTCCCTTTTGGCTCATGTCTTTCAATAACTGTGTTGTCTTTGATTTACCAAATGATATATATGGTGCTATTTCACTGATAGGTTTGAGTATTGTTGTACTTAA